>NZ_JBMNDR010000012.1:0-58278 GCF_052543235.1 Streptomyces sp. SAS_272
AGTACGACGGCCTGTTCACCACCGACAAGCCGGTGATCTTCGCCTACCACGGCTACCCCTGGCTGATCCACCGCCTCGCCTACCGCCGCACCGGCCACCGGAATCTGCATGTGCGCGCCGCCACCGTACGCCAGCGGATGGCCGACGTCCGCACCCGCCACCAGGCCTGGATCCGTGAGCACGGCACCGACCTCCCCGAGGTCGCCGACTGGACCTGGAACAGCTGACCGCCCCTCACCTCGACCCTCACCGCCCGGAAGGAACTCACCGCCATGACCGTGCACGTCGGCATCAACGGCTTCGGCCGCACCTACCTGCGCGCCGCCCTCCACCGTGCCGAGGAAGGCACCCAGGAGTGTGCCGTCCGCTCTCGTGCTCGGGGTGCAGCAGCAGTCGGGTCAGCTGGTCGAGGGTGCCGCCGGCGCGGACCACGGGGCAGGCGATCGCCGCAGTGATCCGATGCCCGTGCTCGGCCGCGCCTGGCGGTCCTCGCGCAGGACCAGACTTCGACCGTCGCAGGCGAGTCGGCTGTAACTGCCGGTGGCGTAACGGCCGGTGAGGTCGCCGAGCAGGACCGGATCGGCCGCGGCCGGGGGCAGGTGGCAAAGGCCCAATGGGCCGGACGGGTGCGAGAGTTGTTGCGGGAGGTCTGCCTGACGGGTGTTGTCTGGCACGGTGGGGTCGTCTCGCAACGACATGGACGCCGCACAGGCCCGCTAAAACCACGGGTGGTGTCCGGAACCGACCTCCATCGGAACCAGTAAGGTCCCCACGGTGGCCATCCTGGAGGCCCACGTAGGCCTGGCCCCGAGCGGAGGCAGGCGTCCCCATCGCAGCTCGACCGAGGTCGAAGCAGAGCAGCGCCAGAGTCACCCAACCGTGATCCACACCGGCCAACTCGATTCCCTTAAACCAGTTTCAGAGGCTGCCGCCTCTCACTGCCCGTGAGCGACCCGGGTCGAACCGGGGTCGAATCAGAGCGATTTTCTCTGACTGCCTCCGATCGCCTCTGCGACCCGTCCTAGCAGGTCACAGCCTCGTCGCCCCACATAAGCGCAGGTCAGAAAGGTGCGCTAGATGTACCACTGGGCCTTTTCGACGTGGCCACCGATCGGGTGATGACCTTGGTGCCCGCAACGGACAGGGCTCCCGTGCCGTTGGGTGAGGTGTTCGAAGTCTCAACCTGCCGGTCCAGGCGCCCTGTTGGTTCCCCGTCCTGCCGCACTCGACCTGCCTCATGCGCTGGTCGAGTGGGTCACGATGCTTGTCGTCACCCGTGAGGGTGACCGCCGCTGCAAGCTCCCGCCGCGCCAGCGCGCCCTCGCCTACCTGCGCAAGCCCGACTCCCCAACGGACTTGGCGGCGTTGGCCGATGGTTCACTTACCGCTTCGCATGTTCCGCACTGGGCCCGGATCTTCAAGCGGGGTTCGTGGATTGGATGCGTTCAGATTGCCGGACGCGATGATCCGGCTGGTACAGCAGCAGAATTCGTAAATTTGCGAATCAAGGTGGTCGTTGCCGCGATGGGAGGAGTTCGAGGCGAAGCCGGGCCGAATTCGCCTTCCTTTCACCTCGTTGGACGGGTTGTTGCAGGCCGACAGCGTGATCAGATGTCGTGGCGCAGGGTGGCTGGGGCATCGTTCACATGGGAAGGAATCGCTGGCAGGCGGAGAGCCTGAACCAGAACGTCTTCGCACGAGACGCTGTTGCCGAGGGCATCGGTAACTGTGGTGACGTTGTCGTACGCGTGGGGGTCGACCTGGCCAGTGCGTCGGTCACCTTGACGGACGTTTCACAGCGTGGGCAAACCTTGTGTTCGGTTCCCTTGCGGGCTTGGAATCGGCGGCTTCTCTGACGGCGGCCACGACGACCGCTGCCAATCGGGCCGCTCTACGGGCCGAGGCCGCCTCCGAGCACGCGTCCGGTGATCATCTCGGACGTGATCCGTACGAACACCACTTCCCCCAGCGGCATCCAGGAGCGGGGACCGGCCTCCGACAGCCGTGCGTGCTCGGCGGGATCGGTGACCACAGCAGGCTGCCCGGTGACGACCGCGCTCCAGCCGGACCTGGTCTCGGCGTCGAGCTCGTCCGCTTCGAAGGCGATCACGGCTCCGTCGATGGCGTGTACGAGGTCCGAGTCGGGAGAGGTGCACAGCTCACGGAGGCGTTCGTGTCCAGTGGGAAGTCGATGGGGAGGACAGCGGGCGTTGTCTGTCGGGTGTAGACGACGCGGCCGACCGGCACCTTGGCCAGCAGGCGCACACACTCTTGGCGGTCGAGTGTGCGAAAACCGTCGCTCCGGATCATCCGCCCAGCGTCCCCCTGGAGCTCAGATCGGGGTAGGGCCGGCCGGCCCTACCCGCACGCGCGAGTCAGCTGGCCGTAGCCATGGCCTCACATGGGCACGCCTGCAAGCCGCTGCACTGCACGCTTTCGGGGACTGCCGGTTTTGAACCCGGGACCGTCTGTCCGGAGGCAGGGACTGATGGCCCATGCCACTGGTGAGTCCTGCTGCGGAGAGTGGTCACGGGGTGCCGTTCCGCTGGCAAGGGGCCTGTGGTGCGCATGGGATCCCTGTGGCGCAGTACCACTATGCAAAGGAAGGGCGGACGACATGGTCCAGCCGACAGAGTCGAAGAGCGGCAGCGCACCGTCGGATGTGCCGGTATCCCGGCGGGCCTGGCTGATGCTGGCCCTGGCCACCGTCGGGTTCGCGGTGAACTTCTGGGCGTGGGCGCTTCTCAGCCCGCTCGGCCCCCGGTTCAAGGACAGCCTCGATCTGTCGTCGTTCCAGCAGTCGCTGCTGGTGGCGGTGCCTGTCGTGGTCGGCTCGCTGGGCCGTATCCCGGTCGGCGCGCTGACGGACCGGTTCGGTGGCCGGGTCATGTTCCCGATCGTGTCCGCGGTCACCGTCGTGCCGGTCCTCTACCTCGGCCTGGCCGGGCACTCCTCGCTCACCGCACTGCTGGTCGGCGGCTTCTTCCTCGGTATCGGCGGCACCGCCTTCGCCGTCGGCGTGCCACTCGTCAACGCATGGTTCCCGCCCGAGCGACGCGGCCTTGCGATCGGAGTCTTCGGCGCCGGCATGGGCGGCACCGCGATCAGCGCCTTGTCCACGGTCAAGCTGGTGGACGCGAAGAGCATGTCGACCCCATTCCTGATCACCGCCGCGGTTCTTGCGGCGTACGCCCTGATCGCCGCGCTGCTGCTGCGCGACGCGCCCGGCCGTGTCGTCCCGACCGCGCCGCTGACCCGTCGGCTGGCTGCCACCGCGCGCCTCGGCATCACCTGGCAGGCATCCGCCCTGTACGCGGTGGCCTTCGGCGGCTATGTTGCGTTCTCCGTCTACCTGCCGACCTACCTCAAGACCGGTTACGGCCTCACACAGGCCGATGCCGCGAACCGGATGGCCGGGTTCGTACTTCTGGCGGTGGCGATGCGTCCGATCGGTGGCTGGCTGGCCGACCGGCTGGGGCCGGTCCGGGTCCTGGCCGGCGCGCTGGCCATGGTCGTGATCGGGGCCGTGACCCAGTCCTTCACCCCGGCGCTGGCACCGGCGGGCACCATCGCGTTCCTCGACATGGCTGCCGCGCTCGGCGCTGCGAGCGGGGCTACGTTCGCCCTGGTGGCGCTGCTGACCCCGGCCGACCAGGTCGGCTCCGTCACCGGCGTCGTCGGCGCCGCGGGCGGACTGGGAGGTTTCCTGCCGCCGCTCGTCATGGGCTCGCTGTACGGCGAGTACGGAACCTACGCAGCCGGCCTCGCCCTGCTCGCAGTGGTTGCCGCCGCGGCGCTGGTCTTCACCCTCACCCGTGTCCGCGCCGAAGTCGAGGGCGGTGAGCGCAAGCCGCGCACCGGCCCTCAGCGCGGGCACCACACCACCGCGGGCACCACCGCGTAACGGCTCGCCGACGAGACGGACAGGGACGAAAGACAGGGAGAAGAGCCGGTGTACGAGCGCTGCGGCTGCCAGTCACCAGCGACGATCGAGGAGCTGACCCGCGAGCACGATGTGGTCGCAACCCTCATCAGCCATGTGCGAGACGCTCGGCGCGACGGCTGCGTGTCCCGCATGGCCGAGCTCGCCCGCGAGATCGCCGCCGTGCTGGGCCCACAGACCCAGATGGAGGAACACGGGCTCTTCCCAGCGCCGGCCGATGACTTCCCCGAGAAGATCGCCGTCCTGGAGGCCGAGCACCGACAGGTCGAGGCGGTGCTGGCGGAGGCGAGCGGACCGTTCCTGGCCGACCCGGGGTGGCCCGACCGATTGCTCGACGTGCTCGACCTCCTGCGCGATCACATCCTCAAGGAACAGGACGGCGTCTTCCCCCCGGCTCCGGCGCTCCTGTCCACTGAGCAGTGGGAAGCCGCCGAGGCCGTACGCGTCACGGCAGGCGGCGTCTTGGCCCGACCCACCGTCTGACCGGACCGTGCGGATGCCCGTGCCCCCAAGCCCGGACCCACCGGTTCCCGAACGACGCGTCACGAGCATGTGTTGCTCGTGGCGCGGCTGTTGACCCCTGAGGGGCCAGCAGCCGTAAAGTCGGCCGTGGCCGGATTCGTTCACGACCTCGAACGGGCCCGCACGCCCGGGGGCGGAGTGCTGCGGTGACCACGGACAGCCCGGATCGGGCACGAGCAGGCATGGACGGCGAACTGGCCGAGGCGCTGGTACGCAGCCGCCGCTTCTTCACCAGGGCCGAGGTCTCCGAGGACCTGCGCACCCTGCACCGCCAGGCGGGCGGCAGGCGGACGAGTTCTATCGTGATCGCTGGTCGCACGACAAGGTGGTGCGCTCCGCCCACGGGGTGAAACTGCACCGGCTCGTGCTCGTGGAAGGTGTATGTCAGGGACGGCATCATCACCTGGGGGGCACAGCAGACCGACTACCCGTCGGTCGGCCCGGACCGTCTTGAGTACGAGCCGCAGGGCTGCCCGCGCGGGGCGGCCTTCTCCTGGTACACCTACTCGCCCACCCGGGTGCGCTACCCCTACGTGCGCGGTGTGCTGCTCCAGATGCATCGAGAGGCGAGGGCTTGCCTCGGGAAACCGGTGGCGGCTTGGGCGGACATCGTCTCCGACCCCGAGCGCGCCCGACGCTACAAGAAGGCACGCGGCAAGGGCGGCCTGCTCCGCGCGGGCTGGGACGAGGCGGTGGAGATGGTAGCCGCCGCCCATGTGCACACGATCAAGGGTACGTCTCCTTGGCACTGACCATCGTGCTGGGTCTGTCGGCCACCGTGGCCGCGAACGTCGTCGGAGGGGATACGACTACCGCGAGACCATCTCCCCCTGGTTCCGTTCCCTCTTCTACCTCCAGCCCGACCCGGACCTGATGACCGGTGCCCCGATCCTGTTCCGGCTGCAGGCGATCAGCGCCCTGCTGCAGCGCTGACCGCTCGGCCACGCCTGCTGCCGTCACGCCTGCCACCGGGGCTGTGAGCAGCACGACTACGACGGCTATGACGCCGATCGATGCTTCGAAGACGGCGGAGCGGCGCTCGAGCGGACTACGCCGGTAGCGCCACCCCCGTACCCTGCCGCCCTGTTTCGGGGTGTGGTCGATCCGTCCGCGTGCCTACTTTTTTGTCCATGCAGGTACAGCGCCTGACCGACGAAGGCAGCCGGCAGGGGTCATCAGGTTGTTGCGGCGGGGTCATCGGGCCCTGCGATGGTGGTGCTTTCGGCACGAGTGCGTGTCCGTGGGTCATGCGGCTCGTCGGGAGCCGGACGCAGGCCGGAGTCGTCCGGTGTTCGTCGCGGTGACAGCCGGTGTGGCCCGCTTGCGGTAGACCAGGTAGGGCCGGGCAAGGTAGCCGATCGGGGCGCTCCAGACGTGCACCAGCCGGGTGAACGGCCAGGCCGCGAAGAGCAGGCAGGCGGTCAGGGCGTGCAGTTGGAACAGCAGGGGTGCGTCGGCGATCGCCTCCGGTCGCGGCTGCAGGACGAAGAGGCCACGGAACCAGACGGAGACTGTTTCGCGGTAGTCGTAGCCGGGACCGAACACGTTGTGCATGGCGGTGGCGGTGATGCCCAGCAGGACGGTGGCGGACAGCAGGGGGAAGAGCAGTTTGTCGCTGCGGTCGGTGCCCAGGCGGATTCTGCGGGTCAGCAGGCGGCGGGCGCAGAGCATGCCGAGCCCTGTGACCATGGCGACGCCTGCCACCGAACCGGCCCAGACGGCCGTGGTGTGGTAAGCGTGTTCGGAGATGCCGGCCGCCTCGGTCCACGAGTCGGGGACGGCGAGTCCCACGACGTGCCCGGCGATCACCATGAAGGCGCCGAGGTGGAACAGCGGACTGCCCCAGCGCAGCCAGCGGTGTTCCAGGAGCTGGCTGGTGCGTGAGGTCCAGCCGAACTGGTCATGACGGTAGCGCCAGACGTGTCCGACCGCGAACACCGCGAGGCAGATGTAGGGGATCGCGACCCACAGGAGGAGGTCGGTGCCGCTCGTGGACCCGGCGGCCAGGGGGACGGGTGCGGCGTTCATCGGGGGCCTTCCGTACGGCTGGTCGGAGCGGGCGGCACGAGGGTCGGCGCGGCGGGCAGCGGCGGCGCGAAGGTGCCCGGCGGAGCGAACTCACCGTCTCCGTAGGTCCCGTAGGGGTCGAGGCCGACCTCCTCGTTCGGCGGACCCTCGGCGACGAGCTTCGCCACTGCCACGCGGTCCGCCTCGGTGGGCGGTGGCAGCAGGGTGAGCAGCGCGGCCAGGACGTGCCGGTAGGGGGAGTAGGCGTCGGTGAGGGCGCGGTGGATCAGTTCGAGTCCGCGCCGGTGCTGGCGCAGCGGTGCCTCGCCGCCGCCCGGCCCTGCCAGGGCAGCGAACTCCAGGACGACGGGGAGGTGGTCGGGCAGTTCACTGCCGTCGGTGTCCCAGCCGGCGGCCCGATAGCGCTGGTTCAAGGTGAGCAGAGCCATGCCCCGGCGACGGGTGTCGCCGTGCAGGTAGTAGGTGAGGTAGAGGCTGCTCTTGCGGCGCAGGTCGAACATCTCGACGTAGTGACGTTCGAGGGTGTCGGGTTCCTGGCCGGTGAGCCAGGTGGTGAAGGCCGTCAGATGCTCGGCGGGGGGCGAGGGCGGGAGCGCCTCGACGGCCGCTGCCAGTTCCGTTCGTGCGGCGGTGAGTTCGCCGTCCGGGTACTGCAGCAGGAGCGAGGACATCCGCAGCAGCAGGGTGCGGGCCTCGGTCTCCTCCGGGGTGAGCCGGGACGGACGCCGGACGGCTGCCCGGACACGGGTGCGCACAAGGGAGGGAAAGGTGGAGGGCAGTGGGCTCATGGACGGCCTCCGGCAGTGGTGTCGCGGCGCAGGGTGGGCAGGCCGAGCATCACCCGTCGGCCACCGGGCTCCGCCGGTTCGTCGGACGACTCGACCGGGCAGCGGTTCTCCATCGCTGTCAGCGCGGCCGCGTCTTCCCTGTGCGCGGCCGGAACGACGTACCGGTCCTGGTACTTGGCGACGGCGAGCAGGCGGTGCAGGTCCTCGGCCTCGCGCGGGGTGAGCCCGACGGCCTTGAGCACCGCCTCGTCACCGGCCTCGCCGAGGGTGAGTTCGCGCATGTACGAGCGCAGTGCCGTGAGTTTCATCAGCACCCCGGCGACGACCTCGCTGTCCCCCGCGGCGAACAGCTCCGCCAGATACTCCAGCGGGATGCGCAGCCGGGTGACGGCGGCGAAGACGTGGTCGGGGTCGTCCTGGTTGCCGCCCGCCGCGTCGACGGCGTCGAGGACGGGGGAGAGCGGAGGCACGTACCAGACCATCGGCACGGTCCGGTACTCCGGGTGCAGCGGCAGGGCCACCTTGTACCGCATGACCAGGTCGTACACCGGCGAGCGGCGAGCGGCGGCCAGCCAGTCCTCCGGGATGCCCGACTCCCTTGCGGCGGCGATGACCTCCGGGTCGTTCGGGTTGAGGAAGACGCCGCGCTGGGCCTCCAGCAGGTCGTGTTCGTCGGGGGTGGCGGCGGCTTCGCCGACGCGGTCGGCGTCGTAGAGGAGCAGCCCGAGGTAGCGCAGCCGGCCGACGCAGGTCTCGGAGCACACGGTCGGCTGGCCGGCCTCGACGCGCGGGAAGCAGAAGGTGCATTTCTCGGCCTTGCCGGTGGCGTGGTTGACGTACACCTTCTTGTACGGGCACGCCGTCACGCACATCCGCCAGCCGCGGCAGCGGTCCTGGTCGACGAGGACGATGCCGTCCTCGACCCGCTTGTACAGCGCGCCGGACGGACAGGCGGACACGCAGGCCGGGTTGAGGCAGTGTTCGCACAGTCGGGGCAGGTGGAAGAGAAAGGTCTGCTCGAACTCGAACTTCACCTTCTCCGCCCACTCGCCGGTCAGGTTGGGGTCGCCGCCCGCGTTCTCGGGGGCGCCGCCGAGCCCGTCCTCCCAGTTGGCGCCCCAGGTGATCGAGGTCGGTTTCCCGGTGAGGACCGAGCGGGGACGGGCGACGGGGATGTCCTGGCCGACGGGGGCGGACACGAGGTTGTCGTAGTCGTAGGTGACCGGCTCGTAGTAATCCTCGATGGCGGGCAGGTCGGGGTTGGAGAAGAGTGAGAGCAGGCGCCCCAGGCGGCCGCCGGAGCGCAGGACCAGGCGGCCCCGCTTGTCGAGCATCCAGCCGCCTTTCCAGTGCTCCTGGTCCTCGTAGCGGCGGGGGTAGCCGACACCCGGCTTGGTCTCGACGTTGTTGAACCAGGCGTACTCGACGCCGGTGCGGTTGGTCCACGTCTGCTTGCAGGTGACGGAACAGGTATGGCAGCCGATGCACTTGTCGAGGTTCATGACCATCGCGATCTGGGCCATGACGCGTCCGATGGTGGCTTCGCCACGGGGCATGTCAGTACTCCACTTCCTGGCTGCGGCGGCGGATGACGGTGACCTCGTCGCGCTGGTTGCCGGTCGGGCCGTAGTAGTTGAAGGCGTAGGTGAACTGTGCGTAGCCGCCCGCCAGATGGGTGGGTTTGACCAGCAGCCTGGTCAGGGAGTTGTGGATGCCGCCGCGCTTGCCGCTGACCTCGGTCTTGGGGACGTTCACCGTGCGGTCCTTGGCGTGGTACATGTACACCGTGCCCTCGGGCATGCGGTGGGTGACCACGGCACGGGCGGCGACGACGCCGTTGCGGTTGTAGGCCTCGATCCACTCGTTGTCCTTCACGCCGATCTTCTCGGCGTCGGCGGTCGACATCCAGATCACCGGCCCGCCGCGGGACAGGGCGAGCATGTACGCGTTGTCCTGGTACTCGGAGTGGATGGACCACTTCGAGTGCGGAGTGAGATAGCGGACGGTGACCTCGGCGCGACCGCGCTCGTGCAGCTGCTCGTCGCCGTAGTGCCGGCGCGTGTTCAACGGGGGCCGGTAGACGGGGAGCTGCTCGCCGAGCTCGGCGATCCAGTCGTGCTGCACGAAGAAGTGCTGGCGGCCGGTGAGCGTGTGCCACGGTTTCCTGTGCTCGACGTTGATGACGAACGGTGAGTAGCGGCGGCCGCCGGTCTCGCTGCCCGACCACTCGTACGACGTCATGACCGCGCGCGGCTGGGTGCGGGTGTCGGCGAAGGTGATCCGCTCCGCCTCGCGCTCGGAGGCGAGTTCCACCAGGCCCTCGCTGCCCGTCTGCTGCTCCAGTTCGCGGAAGCCTTCGGCGGCCAGCCGGCCGTTGGTGGTGCCGGACAGGGCGAGGATCGCCTCGCACATGTCGGTGGCGGTGGCCAGGGACGGCCGGCCGGCGGCCACGCCTTCACGGACCGTGCCGTTGCGGCGGCGCAGTTCGTCCAGCTCCTGGTTCGGGTGGACGGTGACGCCTTTCGTCGTGGTGCCCAGGGTGTCCAGGAGCGGGCCGACGGCGCGGATCTTCTCGGCGACGGCCGTGTAGTCCCGTTCGATCGTGACCAGCTTGGGCATGGTGCGGCCCGGGATCGGCTCGCATTCGCCGGCTTTCCAGTCCCGTACGACGCCGCCGGGCTGGGCGAGTTCGTCGGGGGTGTCGTGCAGCAGCGGCACGGCGAGAACGTCGGTACGGGTGCCGAGGTGCTCGGCGGCGAGTTCGCTGAACCTGTCGGCGATGGTGAGGAAGGCGTCGTAGTCGGTGCGGGCCTGCCAGGGCGGGGCGATGGCCGGGGTGAAGGCGTGTACGAAGGGGTGCATGTCCGTGCTGGACAGGTCGTCCTTCTCGTACCAGGTGGCGGCCGGGAGGACGACGTCGGCCAGCAGTCCGGTGGAGGTCATCCGGAAGTCCATGGTGACCAGCAGGTCGAGCTTGCCCTCGGGGGCCTCGTCCCGCCACACCACGTCCTTGGGGCGGCCCTCGGGCGGTGTCTCCTCGGAGCGGACCGCCGCGTCCGTGCCCAGCAGGTGGCGCAGGAAGTACTCGTTGCCCTTGCCGGAGGAGCCGAGCAGGTTGGCCCGCCAGACGGTCAGCACGCGAGGGAAGTTCGCCGGGTCGTCGGGGTCCTCGGCGGCGAACCGCAGCCGCCCGGACTTGAGTCCGTCCACGATGTGCTCGGCGACCGGGCGGCCCGCGGAAGCCGCCTCGTCCGTGAGGTCGAGCGGGTTGCGGTTGAAGCCGGGATGGCCCGGGGTCCAGCCGAGGCGGACCGCCTGCGCAAGACAGTCGGCGGTGGACCTGCCGGCGAAACGGCCCTCGCCCAGCGGGGACGCCAACTCGTCAGGCCCGAAAGCCTCGTAGCGCCACTGGTCGGTGTTCAGGTACCAGTAGGAGGTGCCGGCCATGTGCCGGGTGGGCCGCTGCCAGTCGAAGGCGAAGGCGAGGTGCTGCAGGCCCGTGAGCGGGCGGATCTTCTCCTGGCCGACGTAGTGGGCCCAGCCGCCGCCGTTGACGCCCTGGCAGCCGGTCATGGTGGTCAGGGCCAGGAAGGCCCGGTAGATGGTGTCGGAGTGGAACCAGTGGTTCGTGCCGGCACCCATCGCGATCATGGAACGGCCTTTGGTGCGTTCGGCGTTGCGGGCGAACTCACGGGCGATCCGGGCCGCCTGCTCGGCCGGAACGGACGTGATCGTCTCTTGCCAGGCCGGCGTGTACGGCTCTGATGCGTCGTCGTACGAGGTGGGCCAGACGCCCGGAAGCCCGGGTCGATGGATGCCGTACTGCGCCAGCATCAGGTCGAAGACCGTGGCGACCAGACGGCCGCCGATCCGGCGCACCGGCACCCCGCGCACCATGACCGAGCCGCCTTCGGTGGCGCCCTCGTCGAAGCGGGGGAGCGCGATCTCCGCCGTGTCCTCGGCCCGTTCGAGCAGGGTCAGCTCGGGCACCACATCACCCAGTTCGAGGTTCCAGCGGCCTCGCCCGGCCTCCCCCCACCGGAAGCCGAGCGAGCCGCCCGGGACCACCGGCTCGCCGGTGGCCCGGTCCAGGAGGACCGTCTTGAACTCGGCATGCTCCTCGCCATGGCCGAGATCAGCGGCGGTCAGGAACCCGTCGGGGACGAGTCCGCGATCGTGCTCGCGCAGCGTCACCAGGAACGGCGCGTCCGTGAACGTCCTCAAGTAGTCCTGGAAGTAAGGCACTTCGCGGTCGACGAGGAACTCGCGCAGGATCACGTGCCCCATGGCCATAGCCAGCGCACCGTCCGTGCCCGGGTGCGGGGCCAGCCATTCGTCGGCGTGCTTGACGTTGTCGGCGTAGTCGGGGCTGACGGCCACGATCTTGGTGCCGTTGTAGCGGGTCTCGGTGAGGAAGTGCGCGTCAGGCGTGCGGGTGACAGGGATGTTGGAGCCCCACATGATCAGGTAGCCGGCGTTCCACCAGTCCGCCGCCTCCGGTACGTCGGTCTGGTCGCCGAAGACCTGCGGGGAGGCGATCGGCAGATCGGCGTACCAGTCGTAGAACGACAGCAGGGTGCCGCCGATCAGCGACATGAAGCGGGCGCCGGCCGCGAAGGACGCCATCGACATCGCCGGGATCGGCGAGAAGCCCGCCACCCGGTCCGGGCCGTAGGTCTTCACAGTGTGCACATGGGCGGCGGCGATGAGCTCGCTGACCTCGTCCCAGTCGGCGCGCACCAGGCCGCCCTTGCCGCGCGCCCGCTTGTAGGCACGGGTCTTGGCCGGGTCGCCGGTGATCTCCGCCCAGGCCGCCACCGGGTCGCCCAGCCGCCGTCGGGCCTCACGCCACAGCTTGAGCAACGCGCCGCGCACGTAGGGGTAGCGGACCCGGCTGGGGGAATAGGTGTACCAGGAGAACGAGGCGCCCCGCGGGCAGCCGCGCGGCTCGTACTCGGGGCAGTCGGCACCGATCGACGGGTAGTCCGTGGCCTGATGCTCCCAAGTGATGATGCCGTCCTTGACGTACACCATCCACGAGCAGGAGCCCGTGCAGTTCACGCCGTGGGTGGAGCGCACGACCTTGTCGTGGGACCAGCGGTCCCGGTAGAAGCGCTCCCACCGGGGGTCGCCCTCGGCGAACACGGCGCGCCCATCGGCCGACACCTCGCGGCGGGTCAGCAACCGCCGGGCGGCCAACGGCCAGCCCTCACCGGTGTGCGACGTCCGGCGCCGTGCGTTCTGATCGTTCTCCATGGCCGGAACGGTAGGTGGCGAAGACCTCGGCCCACCCGGGGCCGAGGGGCCCTGACGGGGGGCCCTCCGGCCCCATCCGACCGGCGCCCGTAGGGCCCAATGGCCCCGGTGGTCCGAGCTGGCCGACGGCGCGGCCGGGTGCCCCGTACATGCTGGCCGCTGTTGTTCGCACCCCGCGCCCCGAATGCCTCTCCAGCCTTGGCGGGGCTCGTGAGGCGGACGCTCTCGGTCACGTCCACCTGCGGGTACTTCTCCAGCCAGGGACTGAGCGCATTGCCCGGCTCGCTCTGCGTGTCCCCTGTCATCGCTTCGGCGGTGGCGTGGTCCACGCCCCAGGGCACGCACGCGTGCAGCGGAACGCTACGGCCGTGCACGACCACCAGCGGAACCTCCCTGGCCGCGGCGGAGTGGAACGCGAATTCGAGCAGGTCGTCGCCTGAGGTGCGCAGTTTCAGAGCCACCACCACACGGCTCGCCGAGGCCGGTCCCGCCGCCTCCTCGCCGGTTCCTGCGCGGACCAGAGTCACCGGCCGCTCCGCCCGTGCCACGACCGGCAGGCTGACATCGCCCATGAAGTAGCTCTCGACGGACTCCGGTCCCCGGGAGCCGAGCACGATCATCTCGGATTCCGTCGCCGCCTGGAGCCGGGCCTTCTGGGCGTCATCGGCCACCAGGCTCCCGACGACGGACAGGGCGGGATGCCGGGCCTGGTGTTCCGCCTTTGCGGGTGGACGAGTCGCTTTGCCCAGTAGTTCTGGTCGACTTCGGTGGAGGCGTGCGCGGGTTCCGGCGCCGGCAGGGGCGACGCGTGGAGCAGTCGCAGCGTGAGCCATCGCTTCTCGGCCTCGCCTGCGGCCCAGCGGGGGGCGGCGAGACTCTCGGGTGAGCCGTCGAGGCCCACGGTGACGACTGGCTTCATGGCGACGTACTCCGCCTGGTACGAAGCTGGATGCGACGGGGAATGGCCGCCAACGAGTCCGATGGCTGGGGCGCTCCGGATGTTGCCGAGGAGCCGAGCGCGGTGCTTGCTCTCCTACGAGGAGTACCGCATTCCTTACTCCGGCGCATGTGGAGTGGAGGATCCTGGACCGCATACCGCTCCCATAGGGACCTTCGGCCCAAGGCGCGGAGCCTCTCGGCGTCGCACGGTGAGAACACGTTGTGCAGGCCCGGCCGACAAGTCACGGGAGGCCGACTCATGAGCGCACAGGGATCGCCGTACGCATCCGGTCCGCAGCCCGGGCGCGGCGGCGACACGTTCAAGGGCGCGAACTCCCTGAGACGCCCGTCCGACAGGATCGAGTGCTGGTTCCGCCGTCTCCTCATGGTCGTGCTCGTTGTCGGGATGCCGGTGGCCGCGCTCGGCGCGGGACTGACGTCCTACGAGGCGTCGATGCGCACCGGGCGAACCCAGGCGGCACAACGGCATCAGGTCACTGCTCGTCTGACGTCGGACGTGAAGGGCGGAGACTGGGCGAAGCGGGCGGCACCGGTCCGCTGGACCGACGGCGACGGCACCGTGCGGACGGGCACCGCTCTGGTGAAACCGGGCATGGCGGAAGGCGCCACCGTGCGGATATGGGTCACGCGGCAAGGAACCGTCACCACCGAACCGACGAGCGCGCTCAACGCGACGACCAGCGGATGGCTCATGGGTGCAATGGCGGCGTTCGGCGTGGCCGTCGGGTCCCACGCGGCCCGTGCCGGCATGAGCCTGGTCCTGGACCGGAGAAGGTACGCCAGATGGGCCGCCGAGTGGGAACTCGTCGAACCCCGGTGGTCCGCACGATTCCGCCGCTGACGACCCGGAGCCGGGCCGAAGAGCCGTGGTCTCCGGCCGGCGCACAACCTGTGGCCCGCCGCGTGTGGCACGTTGAATACAGCACATTCTGAGGAAGGGCGGCACCATGAGAGCTCACCTCGGCGACCAGCTCGTCATCGAAAGCACGAAGACCAGCGCCGCCAGGCGCGACGGTGAGATCGTCGGCCTCCACCACGCGGACGGAACACCCCCGTACGACGTGCGCTGGTCGGACACGGACGAAGTGACACTCGTGTTTCCCGGACCTGATGCACACGTCCACCACCTCGAACATGGACGGTCCGGGGCCGGTAACCGGCCTTCCGCACCTGTCCCCGCCGAGACGGCGGCATCGTCACACGGACCCCACCCCGGAGATATCGGCCGACGCATAGCCGTAGAACGCCGGAATCGGGACCTCAGCCTTGAGGAGACGGCGCGACGCGCCCGCATGTCCGCGGGCTACCTGGAGTATCTGGAGGAACATCCCGGCGACCCGAGTGCGGCAACTCTCGTCAAGCTGGCCGACGTGCTGGGCACCACCGTCACCGCGCTGCGTGGCGGAGGAACGGATCTGCCGCCCGGCCACGCACAGGTGCGGCTCCATCCCGAGTTGCGCGACATCGGCCCGGAGGAATGCCGCACCCTGCTCTCCACCCACGGCGTGGGGCGCATCGCGGTGTCGGCTGCCGACGGCCGCCTGGCGGTGCTTCCGGTCAACTACGACGTCGTCGACGACGCGATCGTCTTCCGGACGGCGCCGCACTCCACACCGGCGTCGGCCGTCGGCAGCGAGGTCGCCTTCGAAGTCGACCACATGGACGAGGCCCTGCGCCGGGGCTGGAGCGTCCTCGCCATCGGACCCGCGACGGTTGTGACCAAGCCCGCGCACATGCACAGGCTCACCGAACAGGCCCACACCACGCCATGGGCGGGGGGTGAGCGCGAGATGTGGGTGTCGATCCGGCCCGTAAGGCTCACGGGCCGGCGCATCACCCCGGTCGATGGCTGAGAACAGCGCCCCGTCTGGAAGGCGCCCCACGGTCCACCGGCCCCGGCCCGACCGTTCCGTCGTTGATCACTTGGATCGGTGATCGCCGGTGTCCGGTTGTTCGAGATGCGAGGCGAGGACCGCTGCCTGAACCCGGCGCTGCACGCCCAGCTTGGCGAGCAGACGGGAGATGTGGTTCTTGACGGTCTTCTCCGACAGATAGAGCTTCTTGCCGATCTCGCGGTTGGTGAGCCCGTCGCCGATCAAGGCCAGGATGTCTCGTTCGCGGGGGGAGAGGCTCGCCAGCTCGGACGGCACGGCAGGGGTGTCTGCGGGATCGGCGCGCAACGAGCGCATCAGTCGGGCCGTGGTCGCCGGGTCGAGCATGGACTGGCCCGATGCCACCGTGCGGACGGCCGAGACCAGGTCGGAGCCCCTGATCTGCTTGAGGACGTAACCGGAGGCGCCGGCCATGATCGCGTCGAGGAGCGCTTCCTCGTCGTCGAACGAGGTCAGCATCAGACAGGCCAGCTCCGGCATCTGGTTGCGCAGCTCCCGGCAGACCGAGATGCCGTCGCCGTCCGGCAGACGTACATCCAGGACGGCGACGTCGGGGCGCAGAGCCGGGCCTCGTGCAAGGGCGTGGTCGACGGTTCCGGCGTCGCCGATCACCGATATGTCAGGCTCGGCGTTGAGCAGGTCTGCCAGACCACGGCGGACGACCTCGTGGTCGTCCAGCAGAAACACCCGGATCGGGCTCTGCTCGGTGAAGACACGTGGCTCTGGCATGGCGACCCCTCGTTCCCCGGTGGAGGACAGACCTCGGGGCTGTCCCTGACGCCGATCATCACTTGCCGGGACCGAATGTACTAGGGCCGACCGGCCCCACTCACCCGAGAGGCGCCGCTGATGTGGTGATCATGAAGTGCTCCCGGGGGGCCTCGCCGGGGAGAGGCGGCGCGACCCGGTAGCCCCACCGCCGCACTTCCCGGGAGGTTCACGCACGACCGCTGCGGGTGCCGTCTGCCGGATCCTCCTCCGCATGGGCCGCCTCGCCGCGGTGCGAGACGTCGAAGTCCACGTCCACGACGCCCTCGACGGCGCGCACCAGTCGTGCCGCGACCGGCACCAGCGACATGTCCCTGATCTGTCCGACGAGCTTCACAGCACCGTCCCGCACCTCCACACGCACCTGGGAGCCCGGCTGGGGGAACAGGTAGGAGACGACCTCGCGCCGTATCTCCTCGGCCAGCTCCTCGTCGGTGCGCAGGAACACCTTGAGGAGATCGGCACGGCTGACGACGCCTTCGAGCATGCCCAGGGCATCGACGACAGGAAGCCGCTTGACTTTGGCCCTGGCCATGACCCGGGCGGCCTCGGCGAGTGTGGCGTCCGGGTGGACGGTGAGAGCGGGGGACGTCATCAGTTCGCCCGCGGTCACCGCGCCGGCCTTGGCCAGGTCGGACAGGCGGCGCAACTGGGTGTACCTGTCGGGGTCACTGTCGCGGAACTCCTCCTTGGGCAGCAGATCCGCCTCCGAGACAACGCCTACGACACGGCTCTCGCCCTCGATGACGGGCAGGGCGCTCACCTTCCAGTCCTGCATCAGCCGGACCATCTCCGTGAAGGTTGCCCCGCGGCCGACCGCGGCGACGGTGTGGGTCATCACATCGCTGACGATGTGCGGTGTGCCGTGCATGGCCACTCCTTCGTCCTTGTCCGGGGTGAGGTCAGCTGAGGCTGCCGGCGCCGTACGGGGCATACAGGTCCAGGAGACGGGTCCTGGCCGCGCGGAGACGGTGGGCGAGGACTTCGCCGACCCATCGGGCGACGGCATGGCCCAGCGCCGGATCGTCCTGGCACATCGACCGGACAGCCGTGGCGTCGAACTCGTAGGCCCGCACCGGAGTGGTCGCCTCGGCTCCCAGGTGCCAGACGTGCGGGGTGAAGAGCCAGGACCAGCCGACCAGTTCGTTGTGCCCGAGGCTCTCGATGACGGCCGCCTGGCGGCCGGGCACGCGCATGTCGAGCTCGATCGTGCCGGTGCGGATGATCCAGAAGCGGTCGGCGCGTGCGCCTTCCTCGAAGAGGCGTGTTCCCTGCGGGATGGACACCTCCCGGGCGACGCGCATGACCCGCTGGTGTTGGTCGGCGGACAGCGACCGCAGCATGCCGGGTGTGCGGGAAGAGTTCATGGCAGGCCTCCACGGCGGGATGTAAGGGCTTCCGGCACCAGCGTGTGCCGGGGTCCGCCGGCCAGGCCATGGGCCACCCGGCCCACGGATCGGTCCATTCGGTACCTAATATGAACTTTTAGGCATGGTGTTGAGAGAGGTCATCCGATGCCGGGAAGGCCGGGCCGGTGGCGAGGGCTGGACGGAGCCCAGGGTGACAACCGGGCTGAAGGGCTCAAACCGGGCGCCAACCGGTCTGCACTCATGATGAGTTGGGCTGTACGGTCCTCCGGCGCGGGGACCTTCGGCACCCCTGCGGGCCCGTGTGGCCGCTGCCCTGATCCGGTGTGGCGCAGAAACATCGTTCCTTGATCAGCCCGTACCAAGCGACTTGCACAAGGAGCACAGCCATGCCCAGAAACTCGGCGAAGGGGGAGCGAGCGGCACCCGATGCGGCTCTCGGTCTCCCGGCAGCCTCCGCGCTCGTGATCGGCACCATCATCGGCACCGGGATCTTCGCACTCCCGTCCGCTCTCGCCCCCTACGGACCTGTCTCTCTCGTCGCCTTCGGCGTCGTGACAATTGGCGCGCTGGCCCTCGCGCTGACCTTCGGGGCACTGTCGAAGCGGGTTCCGGCGAGCGGTGGGCCGTACGTCTACGCCCGGGAGGCGTTCGGCGAGTTCGCAGGGTTCCTGAACGCGTGGTCGTACTGGATCACCGCATGGGCCGGCAACGCGGCGATCGCAGTGGCCTGGGTCGGCTACGTCGAGGTGTTCATCAACACCGGTCACCGGACGTGGGTCTCCATGACCATCGCCCTCGGCGGGCTCTGGGCAGCGGCCGCGATCAACCTCACCGGCGTCCGCAACATGGGCGGGTTCCAGGTGATCACCACCGTGCTGAAGTTCGTGCCGCTCGTCTTCATGGCGACCGTCGGACTGTTCTTCATCGACCCCGGCAACTTCGGCCCCTTCAACGCCAGCGGCCGGTCGGCGGTCGGTGCGATCTCCGCCGCGGCCGCCATCGCGCTGTTCAGTTACCTCGGTCTGGAGGCAGCTTCGGTGGTCGCCGGCCGGGTGCGTGAGCCGGAACGGAACGTGCCCCGCGCCACTGTCTACGGCACCCTCCTGTGCGCCGTCATCTACATCCTGGGCACGCTCGCGGTCTTCGGAACCGTCTCGCACGGGGTACTCGGCAACACCACCGCACCGTTCACCGACGCCGCGAACAACATCGTCGGTGGCGCCTGGGCGGGAGACGTGGTGGCGCTCGCCGCGATCATCTCGGGTATCGGAGCTCTCAACGGCTGGACCATGCTGTGCGCGGAGATGCCCTACGCCGCCGCGCGCGACGGACTCTTTCCCGACGCCTTCGCCAAGTTGCGTGGGGAGAGCGGAGTTCCCGCCTTCGGCATCATCGCCTCCACCGTGCTGGCCTCGCTGATCACCGTGTTCAGCTACACGCGCTTCGAGGACGTCTTCACCAAGATCGTGCTGCTCAGTGTGCTCACCGCGGTGATCCCGTATCTGTTCTCCGCCGCAGCCCAGCTGTACTGGCTGCTGGTGCGCGGACGGGTATCCCTGAGCTCACGCCGCCTGACCCGCGACCTCACCGTGGCCGCCCTGGCGCTGGCCTTCTCCTACTGGTCCATCCAGGGCAGCGGCTACCAGACCGTCTACTACGGGCTGTTCGTGGTGCTGCTCGGGCTGCCCGTCTACATCTGGCTCAAGCAGCGCCAGGGCCGGTACGGCGACGCCGAGTCGGTGCTGCCTGCATCCCGCGCTCCGCGCGAGGAGCGTGCCCCGGAGAATCCAGCCACCCCCAAGCGACTCTCCCGGGCGCTGGGCACCAGCCGAGTCGGCGGCCCGCGCAAGCGCAACGACTACCACCACCAGGACTGACCACGACGTCATCGGGGCTGGCCGACGCCGTCACGAGTGATCGGTCCCCACCTCACGACAGAGGAAACAACGCCATGAACACGTTCCATGTCGACTCCGAAGTCGGCCGGCTGCGCCAGGTCATCCTGCACCGCCCGGGCATCGAACTCTCCCGCCTCACCCCACGCAACGTCGACGCCCTCCTCTTCGACGACATCCTCTGGGCCAAGCGCGCCCGCGAGGAGCACGACTCCTTCGCCCAGGTCCTGCGCGACCACGGCACCCGGGTGCACTACTTCGCCGAGCTGCTGGCCCAGACCCTGGACGGCGCCGAAGCCCGCAACTGGCTGCTCGACCGGGTGATCACTCCGGCGGCCGTCGGACCCGCGCTGATCGACCCGGTGCGGGCACTGTGCGCCGAGCTCGACGGGGAAACCCTCGCCGCACACCTGATCGGCGGCCTCCTCAAGAGCGACCTGCCGCTGGCCACTCCGCACAGCCTGGTCTGGAACACGCTGGACGCCGACGACTTCGCCCTCGCCCCGCTGCCCAACCACCTCTTCCCGCGCGACAACTCCTGCTGGATGTACGACCGTCTGTCGGTCAACCCGATGGCCAAGGCGGCACGACGGCGCGAGAGCCTGCATGCCGAGGCCGTCTACCGCTTCCATCCGATGTTCGCCGGCGTCGCTCCCGCACCGATCCTCGACGGCTCGGTGGGCACCCTGGAAGGCGGCGACGTCCACGTCCTGGGCAACGGCGCCGTCATGGTCGGCGTGGGGGAGCGGACCACTGCCCAGGCGGTCGAGAACCTGGCCGCCCGGCTGTTCACCGAGGGCACGGCACACCGGCTCGTCGCTGTCCGACTCCCCGCCGCCCGCGCCTACATGCATCTCGACACCGTGCTGACGATGGTCGACCACGACACCTTCGTCATCTACCCCGGGCTGTCCGACTCCCTGCGCTCCTGGACCCTCACCCCCAGCGGCTCACGCGAGTGCGGCTTCGACGTCGCCCCCAACTCCGATCTGGCCACCGCCCTCGCCGAGGCCCTCGATCTCGACAAGGTCCGGATGCTCTGCGCCCCGCAGGACATCCGCAACGCCGAGCGCGAGCAGTGGGACGACGGCAGCAACTTCCTCGCTCTCGCCCCCGGCGTGATCGTCGGCTACGAGCGCAACGTCACCACCAACACCTACCTGCGCAAGCAAGGCATCGAGATCGTGACCATCGCCGGCGCCGAACTCGGCCGTGGCCGCGGCGGTCCACGCTGCATGAGCTGCCCCGTCGAACGCGACCCGGTCGCCTGAAACCCAGGGGGAACCATCATGACAATCGACCTGCGAGGCCGCTCCTACCTGAGCGAACTCGACTTCACCGCCGCCGAGATCCACCACCTCCTCGACCTCGCCGCCACCCTCAAGGCGGCCAAGCGCAACGGCACCGAACAGCCCCGGCTGACCGGGAAGAACCTCGCGCTGCTCTTCGAGAAGACCTCCACCCGCACCCGCTGCGCCTTCGAGGTCGCCGCTGCCGACCAAGGCGCAGCGACCACCTACCTGGGCCCCGGCGACACCCACATCGGCGGCAAGGAGTCCATCGCCGACACCGCTCGCGTCCTGGGCCGCATGTTCGACGCCATCGAGTACCGCGGCTCCGCCCAGAGCCTCGTCGCCGAACTCGCCGCCCACTCCGGAGTCCCCGTCTACAACGGGCTCACCGACACCGCGCATCCCACCCAGAGCCTGTGCGACGTCCTGACCATGCGCGAGCACAGTCGCAAGCCCCTGCCTGAGATCGCATACTGCTACCTCGGCGATGCCCGCAACAACATGGGCAACTCCCTGCTGTCGATGGGCGCCCTGCTCGGCATGGACATCCGCATCGCAGCGCCGGCCCGGCTGTGGCCCGACCCTGCCCTGGTGACCACCTGCCGGGGAGCGGCCGAGCACAGCGGCGCCCGGATCACCCTCACCGAGGACGTCGAGAGCGCCGTACGCGGAGCGGACTTCCTGCACACCGACGTCTGGGTCTCCATGGGAGAGCCCGCCGACACCTGGCGGCAGCGCATCGAACTGCTGCTGCCGTACCAGGTCAACGACAAGACGCTCACCGCCACCGACAACCCCGACGTGAAGTTCATGCACTGCCTGCCGGCCCTGCACGACAGCCGCACCCGCCTCGGCCGCGAACTCCTCGACACCTACGGCCTGGACGGACTCGAAGTCACCGACGACGTCTTCTCCTCGCCCGCGTCGATCGTCTTCGACCAGGCCGAGAACCGGCTGCACACCATCAAGGCCGTACTCGTCGCCACCCTGGAGGACTGAAGCCATGCGTATCGTCGTCGCCCTCGGCGGCAACGCCCTTCTCCACCGAGGCGAACGCCCCGACGCCGCGGTCCAGCAGGCCAACATCGACCGGGTCACCACGGCCCTCGCCGCCCTGGCCCACGAGCACGAGCTCGTCCTCACCCACGGCAATGGCCCCCAGATCGGCCTCCTCGCCATGGAGAGCGCTTCGGACCCCGCCCTCAGCGCTCCCTATCCGCTGCACCTGCTCGGCGCCCAGACCCAGGGCATGATCGGATCCCTGCTGGCCTGCACGTTGCACGACGCCCTGCCCGGCCGCCGCATCGCCACCCTCGTCACCCACACCCTCGTACACGCCGACGACCCGGCGTTCGCACGGCCCACCAAGTTCGTCGGCCAGGTCTACTCCCGGGAACTCGCCCGCACCCTCGCCCGCAAGCGTGGCTGGCACATCGCGCAGGACACCACAGGCTGGCGCCGCGTCGTGCCCTCACCGGCACCCGAGCGGATCCTCGAGACCACCACCGTGCACGAGCTGCTGAACAGCGGGACCCTGGTGATCTGCGCGGGCGGTGGAGGTGTTCCCGTCACCGCCGACGACGACACCGGGGCGCTGACCGGCGTGGAAGCAGTCATCGACAAGGATCTCACCGCAGCCCTGCTCGCCGAGGACCTGAAGGCTGACTTCCTGCTCATCCTCACCGATGTCCCGTGCGTCTACGAGGGCTACGGCACCCCCGGCCAGAAGCCAGTCCTCGACGCCACGCCCGCCGAGTTGCGCCGCAGAGGTCTTCCCGAGGGCTCCATGGGGCCCAAGGCCGAGGCCGCGGCCCGGTTCGTCGAGCGGACCGGAGGGCTGGCCGCCATCGGCGCGCTGGACGCGGCGTACGAGATCGTTCACGGCAGGTCGGGCACCCTGATCCGCCCCGATCTCACCGCCGACTGAGAAGCCGGCGAGGAGTCGTGGGGCCGTCCGGCCCCGGCGACAGGGCCGGACGGGCCCGCCCACGGGCTCCGCACGGCACTCCCGCCGGCGATCACGAACGGCAAGCATCGAACCGTGGGAAATGAACCGAGGAGAGGAACGGCGATGACCGCAACCGTGACAGTCGGTGATCGAGTCACCGAGGCCTGGCGAGGGTTCGCCGGGACGAACTGGCGCGAGCAGATCGACGTACGTGCCTTCATCCAGGCCAACCTCACCCCGTACGAGGGCGACGCCGCATTCCTGGCCGGACCCACCGACCGCACGCGCGCCGTCTGGGAGAAGGTCAGCGCGCTGTTCCCCGAGGAGCGGCGCCGGGGCGTCCTCGACGTCGACACGGCCACTCCCGCCACGATCACCTCGCACGCGCCGGGCTGGATCGACCGCGACCGCGAACTGATCGTCGGCCTCCAGACCGACGCTCCGCTGAAGCGCGCGATCATGCCCAACGGCGGTCTGCGCATGGTGGAGAACGGCCTGAAGGCGTACGGATACGAGCCCGACCCGTTCGTCACCAAGGTCTTCGGGACCTACCGCAAGACCCACAACGACGGCGTCTTCGACGCGTACACGCCCGAGATGCGAGCCGCCCGCAAGGCCGGCATCATCACCGGGCTGCCCGACGCCTACGGCCGCGGCCGGATCATCGGCGACTACCGGCGCGTCGCCCTGTACGGCACCGACCGGCTGATCGAAGCGAAGCGGGCCGAGAAGGCCCTGCTCGACGGCCGGCCGTCGAGCGAGCACGTCATCCGCGACCGTGAGGAACTCGCCGAGCAGATCAAGGCGTTGGGCGAGCTGGCCCGGATGGCGGCCACCTACGGCTGTGATGTCTCCCGCCCCGCCTGCACCGCGCACGAGGCCGTGCAGTGGCTCTACCTCGGCTACCTCGCCGCCGTGAAGGAGCAGAACGGCGCCGCAATGTCGCTGGGCCGCACCTCGACCTTCCTCGACATCTACCTCCAGCGCGACCTCGATGAAGGCGTGCTCGACGAGACCCGCACCCAGGAACTCATCGACGACTTCGTCATCAAGCTGCGGATCGTACGGTTCCTGCGCACCCCCGAATACGACGCCCTGTTCTCCGGCGACCCCACCTGGGTGACCGAGTCCATCGGCGGCATCGGCGACGACGGCCGCCCGCTGGTCACCCGCACCTCCTTCCGCTTCCTGCAGACCCTCTACAACCTCGGCCCCGCCCCCGAGCCCAACCTCACCGTGCTGTGGTCGCCACGACTGCCAGGCGGGTTCAAGGAGTTCTGCGCCCAGGTGTCCATCGACACCAGCGCCGTCCAGTACGAGTCCGACGAGCTGATGCGGCCGCGCACCGGGGACGACACCGCGATCGCCTGCTGCGTCTCCGCCATGGCGGTGGGCAGGCAGATGCAGTTCTTCGGAGCACGGGTCAACCTCGCCAAGGCACTGCTGTACGCGATCAACGGCGGCGTGGACGAGATGACCGGCGAACAGATAGCCCCGGCAGCGGCTCCGCTGACCGGCGACTACCTGGACTACGAGGAACTGTCGACCGCCTACGACCGCGTCCTCGACTGGCTGGCGCGCACGTACGTCGACGCGCTGAACGTCATCCACTACATGCACGACAAGTACGCTTACGAGCGGCTCGAGATGGCCCTGCACGACTACCCGGTGCACCGCTTCATGGCCTGCGGCATCGCAGGTCTCTCGGTCGCCGCCGACAGCCTCTCCGCCGTCAAGTACGCTCAGGTGAAGGTGTTCCGGGACGCCACCGGCCTCGCCGTGGACTTCCGCACCGAAGGAGACTTCCCGGCCTACGGCAACAACGACGACCGCGCCGACAGCATCGCCGTGGGCCTCGTGGAGTCCTTCATGGCCAAGGTCCGCGAGCACCCCGCCTACCGGGACGCCGAGCACACCCAGTCGGTGCTGACCATCACCTCGAACGTCGTCTACGGCAAGCACACCGGCAACACTCCCGACGGACGCCGCTCCGGCCGGCCCTTCGCTCCGGGCGCCAACCCGATGAACGGCCGTGACCGGCACGGTGTGGCCGCTTCCGCGCTGTCGGTGGCCAAGCTTCCGTACGAGCAGGCCCGCGACGGTATCTCACTCACCACGACCATCACCCCCGAGGGGCTGGGGCACTGGCCGGGGGAGCGGGCGGGCCATCTGGTCGGCATCCTCGACGCCTACATGTCGGCCGGCGGCTTCCACATGAATGTCAACGTGCTCGACCGTGCCACCCTCGAGGACGCGATGAAGCACCCGGACAAGTACCCCGACCTCACCATCCGGGTCTCCGGATACGCCGTCAACTTCGTCCGCCTGACCCGCGAGCAGCAGCTCGACGTGATCAGCCGTACCTTCCACGGAACGCTGTGAAGACCATGACGACCGGCCGGATCCACTCCTGGGACCTGTCCACCGGCGTGGACGGTCCCGGGACCCGGTTCGTTCTCTTCACCAGCGGCTGCCCCCTGCGTTGCCTGTACTGCGCCAACCCCGACACCTGGCACATGCGCGACGGCCGTGAGACGACGGTGGACGAGGTGATGGCGGAGATCGACAAGTACCGCGCCTTCATCACTGCGGCAGGCGGCGGGGTGACGCTCACCGGCGGTGAGCCGCTGCTCCAGTCCGCCTTCACCGGAGAGGTGCTGCGCCGCTGCAAGGAGGCAGGGCTGCACACCGCCCTGGACACCTCCGGGTTCCTGGGCGTGCGGGCCAGCGACGAGCTCCTCGCCCACACCGACCTGGTGCTGCTGGACATCAAATCCTTCGACCTCGCCACCTACCGGAAACTGACCGGGGGCGAGCTCACGCCCACCCTGAACTTCGCCACGCGTCTCGACCGTCTGGGTGTCCCTCTGTGGATCCGGTACGTGCTCGTCCCAGGCTGGACCGACGACCTGGAGCGCGTGGACGACCTGGCCCGCTTCGTCGCGGGCCTCGGGACGGCCGAGCGCGTCGATGTACTGCCCTTCCACAGACTCGGCGCCCCGAAGTACGAAGCCCTCGGGATCCCCTTCCCGCTCCGCGACAATCCGGTGCCCGGCCCCGGCCTGATCGAAGACGTCCGCGCACGTTTCAGGGCACACGGCGTCGCGGCCTACTGAGCGTCGAGCCAGTTCCGGTACGCCGTCACCGCGGTCGGGAGCGTCGGGAAGATCCGATCCGCACCGATGGTGTCGACCAGGCCATAGGCCTCCAGGTCGTCCAACAGGTCCTGCTTCACCCGCGCCAGGGCGAACACGATGCCGCGGTGCGCCAGTTCGTGCCGCAGCTCGTCGACCGCGTCGAGGGCGGTGATGTCGACCTCGACGTTGGCCTCGGTGTTGAGGACGAACCAGCGGACGGGCATGCTCTCCCCGCCTACGGCGGCCAGGGCTCGGCGCCTGAAGTTCTCCGCGTTGGCGAAGAACAGAGGCGAGTCGTAGCGGTAGACCAGCAGCCCCGGGACCGTGCGGGCCTGGGGGTAGTCATCGACGTCATGCATTCCTGCCACTCCCGGAACCACCCCCTCGACGGCGTCGTGCGGGCGCGCCACCCGGGCCAGCAACTCGGCCACCGACAGACCGACGGCCACGATCACCCCGTACAGGATGTCCAGGGCCAGCACCCCGGTGAGGCAGCCAAGGGCGAGGAACAGTTCCCGGTGCCGGAAGGACGCCAGCCGGCGGAAGCCCGCGAGGTCGATCATGCGTACCGCAGCGTAGACGACGAGCCCGCCGAGCACGGCGGACGGCGTGCGCGCCAACAGCGGGCTGAGGAAGAGCAGCACGGCGAGTACCACCGCACCGGCCACCAGGGAGTACGCCTGGCTGCGGGCGCCCGCGGAGGAGGCGAGGGCGGTGCGGCTGGCGCTGCTGCTCACCGGGAAGCCCTGGAGCAGCCCGGCACCGATGTTCGCCGCTCCGAGAGCGAGGAACTCCTGGTCGGGATCGAGGCCGGGTCCTTCGTCTTCGCGGTCGGTGAACGCTCGCGCGGTGAGGATGAAGTCGGTGTAGGCGACGAGCAGGACGCCGAGCGCGGGCAGCACGAGCTGCGGCAGCCGGCCCAGATCCGGGACGGCGACACCAGGCAGGCCGGCCGGGATCTCGCCGATCACGTCGAGCCCGTAGCGGCCGTCCAGATCGAAGGCGACGACGGCGCAGGTGCCGAGGACGACCACCGTCAGCGGGCCGGGTAGGGGAGGCGCGTAGCGGGCCATGAGGAAGAGGATCGTGAGGGTGACGAGAGAGAACACGACGGTGGCCAGATGCGCGTCCGGTAGATGACGGGCGAAGGACCACAGTTGGGGGAAGAAGTCCGAGCCGGCGGTCTCCACCCCCGTGAGCCTGGTCAGCTGGTCCGCCGTCATGATGAGTGCCACACCGGCGAGATAGCCGATGAGGACCGGCCGGGAGAGCAGGTCCGCCAGAAAACCCAGACGTAAGACCCGGGCCACGAGGCAGAGCAATCCCACCGTGATGGCGAGGCTCGCCGCGAGAGACGCGTACTGCCCGTAGTCGCCCGCGGTGAGCGGCGCAACGACGGTGGCCGTCATGAGCGCGGTCGTGGACTCCGGTCCGACCGACAGCAGGCGCGAGGAGCCGAACAGCGCGTACAGCGCGAGCGCCGGGAGGATGGCCCACAGACCGGCCGCGGGCGGGAGCCCCGCCACCCCGGCATACGCCATGACCTGGGGGACGAGATAGGCGGCCACGGTCATGCCGGCGAGCAGATCGCCGGTGAGCCACGAACGCCGGTACCCCAGGAGCCGGACGAGCCCGGGCGACAGCCGACGCCAACTGGAGACCTTGCCGTCCGAGCCGTGGGACATCTGCCGCCTTCCGTTGTCTCACCCCATGATCCGCCGCAGGCCGACCGGACGCGAGACCTGTGGCGACGGCCAGCGTGTCCGGAATGTCGCACTCAAGTCCAACGGCCGCTGAACGTTGGGTCGTTCAGCCCATGAGGGTGGACCCTTCGGCATCCGTCGCCGTCCGGCTCGCAGGGCCAGAGTGAGGTGCATCAGGAACGACCGGACCGCCTCGAAGGGAAACACGATCATGGCCCTGCACGAGCACCCGCACCGGAACTCCGGCTTCCACCTGCCGTCGTTGCGCAGGAACCGGACCGCCTCCGGGTCCGAGGTGGCCGTGTCGGCGGAGACCGGCACGCACACGCACACGGCGCGGGCCTACGCCTTCGCATCCCTGCGCCTGCTCACGGGGTTCGTCTTCCTGTGGGCCTTCCTCGACAAGACCTTCGGCCTCGGCTACGCCACCCCGTCCGGCAAGGGCTGGATCGACGGCGGATCGCCGACGAAGGGCTTCCTCGGCTCGGTCGCCGTCGGGCCGATGGAGTCCACCTTCCACTCCTGGGCGGGCGACACCTGGGCGAACTGGCTGTTCATGCTCGGTCTGCTCGGGATCGGCCTCGCCCTGGTCGCCGGCGTCGCACTGCGACTCGCCGCGGTTGCCGGCACCGCGATGATGGCGCTGATGTGGCTGGCCGAGTGGCCGCCGGCCAAGCACCTCTCGGACGGCTCGCCGAGTATGTCGACCAACCCGTTCGCCGACTACCACGTCGTCTACGCGATCGCCCTGATCGTCCTGGCCGCGGCCGCCGCCGGGGACACCCTGGGCGCGGGCCGGTTCTGGGCCAAGCTGCCCTTCGTGCGAGACCACGGCTGGATGCGCTGACCACCTCGACGCGGTGGGCTCACCCGGGGCCCACCGCTTCGGCGCGCTGCGGAGGGTCGGTCGGCCCCGATCCGGGACCAGTGGCCCCTCCACAACGATCCCCCCGCACCCGATCCTGACATCGGGTGCCTCGCCCCACCAGGAGGTGGAGATCATGCCTCGCACCATCACCGTAGGTCTCGACGGCTCGCCCGAGAGCAGGGCCGCCGCGGAATGGGCGGCTCGCGAAGCGAAGCTGCGCGACCTGCCCGTGAAGATCGTCCACGTCTGGGAGCCCGTTCCGGAGCCCATGGCCCAAGCCCCCCTTCTGGGGGCCGAGACCCATCGGCACTGGACCGAACGGATCCCCCGTGAGGCGGCCGAGGGCATCAGCCTGCGCCACCCGAGCGTCGAGGTGATCAGCGAGCAGGTCTCCGGCCGCCCGGCCGAGGTTCTCGCCGAGGCGGCGAAGAGCGCCGAGCTGCTGGTTCTGGGCTCGCGTGGGATGGGCGGGATCGGCGGCTTCATGGTCGGCTCCGTCGGCCTGTCCGTCATCGCCCACGCGCAGCGCCCCGTGGTGCTCATCCGCGCACTGGAGGCGGCCGCTGACGAGCATGAACCCGACCCCGCCGGTGTTCCGTCCGCAGCTGCTCCGTTCCGGCCCGTGGTGCTCGGTCTCGACGTGGAGCATCCCGATCCGACCCTCGTCGCATTCGCTTTCGACGCGGCCGTCCGCCGGAACACCTCGCTGCGGGTCGTCCGCGGATGGAATCCGCCGCCGTACTACGCGTACGGCACGCCCGCCAACCCGGCACTGCATGAGGGGCTGGCCCTGGCCGAGGCCGAACGCCTGACCGAGGCCCTGCGCCCCTGGCGGCAGAAGTACCCGTCCGTGGAGGTCGTCGAGGAGTGCCTTTACGGCAGCGCCGGCGTCCACGTGGTCGACGCCTCCCGCGAGGCCTCGCTCGTCGTCGTGGGCCGGCGCGTCCGCCGAATGCCGTTCGGCGCCCACATCGGCCACGTCACGCACGCGGTGCTCCATCACTGCACCGTCCCCGTCGCCGTCGTCGCCCACGACTGACCCGACCCGACATTCCCGAGGAGAAGAGACCCATGAAGGCAGCGGTCGTACGAGCGTTCGGCGAACCCCTGGTCATCGAGGAGCGACCCGACCCGGAGCCGGGCCCCGGCCAGGTCCGCGTCCGGGTGGAGGCGTCAGGGCTCTGCCACACCGACATTCACGCCGCCCACGGCGACTGGCCGGTCAAGCCGAACCCGCCGTTCGTCCCGGGACACGAAGGCGTCGGCCTCGTCGAAAAGCTCGGCGAGGGCGTCACCCACCTCTCCGTCGGGCAGCGCGTCGCCGTGCCCTGGCTCGGCAAAGCCTGCGGACGCTGCGAGCACTGTCTCTCCGGCTGGGAAACGCTGTGTGAGCAGCAGATCAACACCGGCTACGGCTGCGACGGCGGCTACGCCGAGAAGATGCTCGCCTGGGCCGACTTCGCGCAGCCGGTGCCCCAGGGCATCACGGCTCTGGACGCCGCCCCGCTGACCTGCGCGGGAGTGACCACGTACAAGGCCCTGAAGGTCGCCGACGTCAAGCCTACCCAGCTCGTCGCGATCTCCGGGATCGGCGGCCTCGGACATCTGGCCGTGCAGTACGCGAAGATCGCCGGCGCCACGGTCGCCGCGATCGACGTCACCGACGAAAAGCTCGAACTCGCCACGGAACTGGGCGCCGACCTCGTGATCGACGCCCGCAAGCAGGACGTCGGCCAGGTCCTCAAACAGCACGGCGGCGCCCATGCCGCCATCGCGCTCGCCGTGAACGACGCCGCCTTCGAAGCGGTGAACGCGGGGCTGCGGCGGGGCGGCAAGCTGGTGATGGTGGCCCTGCCCGCACATGGCACCGTCCGCGTGCCCATCTTCGACACCGTGCTGAACGGCACCTCGGTGATCGGTTCGATCGTCGGCACCCGGCAGGACCTCGCCGAGGTCTTCCAGCTGCACGCGGCCGGCCGCACCGAGGTCATCTCCGAGGCCCGCCCCCTCGACTCCGTCAACGACTCCATCGACGAGGTGCTGCGCGGCGAGGTCAAGGCCCGCATCGTCTTCGACCTCTGCACAGGACGGTGACCACCATGGACCTTCCGATCGTCGTCGGTGTGGACGGCTCCGAGCCGAGCCTGCGGGCCGTCGACTGGGCGGCCGACGAGGCCGCCCTGCGTGACGCACCGCTGAGGTTGGTCTACGCCTCCCTCTGGGAGCGCTACGAGGGCGCGGCGCTCGCGCAGGACCTCGGCAAGCCGACCGGACGGGTCACAGCCGAGGACATCCTGCGGGGCGCCGAGCGACGGGCCCGTCTGCGTCAGCCGCACCTCAGCATCTCCACCGACGTGCTGCCGGAGGAACCCGAGTACGCGCTCGTTCGCGAGGGTCGCGGCGCCGCCGCCCTGGTCCTCGGCACCCGCGGTCGCAGCGGCATCGTGGAGATGCTGGTCGGATCGGTCAGTCTGACCGTCGCCGCCCACGCCGACTGCCCGGTGATCGTGCTGGGCGGCGACGCCGACAACCGGGTCCACGCCACAACGGGCGGCCGGGTCGTCGTGGGCGTCGGTGAGAAAGGGGCCGAATCCGCAGCCCTGCAGTTCGCCGTGCGGGAAGCGCGAACACGTGGCGCGACCCTCGACGCCGTACGGGCCTGGCGATGCCCGGCCCACGAGAGCACCGATCATCCTCTCCTGGCCGGTGAACCATCGCGGCTGCACGAACAGCACGCGGCGGACATCCTGGAGGAAGCGCTGAAAAGCGCGCCGGCCGACGTGGACGTCGAACGCCGCACCGTGGAGGGCCCGGCCCGACGGGTGCTCCTGGCAGCCTCGAGCGAAGCCGACCTGCTGGTGGTCGGGGCCCGCCGCAACCCCGGCTACCTCGGACTCCAGCTGGGGCGTGTCGCCCATGGCGTACTGCACCATGCCGTCTGCGCCGTCGCGGTGGTTCCCGAGCAGATGTGAGAGCGACGGCAGCGGTCAAGGACGCGTGCCGGGTCGACCGCTCTCACTCCCCTACCTCCACCAACTCCGTCCGCAGGCCGAGCAGTCACGTCTCGATCGCGTACTCGCCGGCCACGCCGCCTCCACCACCCGATGACTGTGCCGACAACTTCCGGAGTCTCACCCATGTCCAAGGTCGAACACCAGGACGTCACCGTACTTTCCGACGACGAGCTGCGCACCCTGGACGCGCACTGGCGCGCGGCCAACTACCTCGCGGCGGGCCAGATCTATCTGATGTCCAACGCGTTGCTCACGGAGCCGCTGCGGCCTGAGCACATCAAGCCCCGACTGCTCGGCCACTGGGGCACCTCGCCCGGCCTCAACCTCGTGTACACCCACCTCAACCGCGTCATCAAAGCACGCGGCCTCGACGCGCTGTGCGTGTGGGGGCCGGGGCACGGCGGGCCGTCCGTGCTGGCCAACTCCTGGCTGGAGGGCACCTACAGCGAGACCTACCCGGACGTGCCGCGAGACGGGGCCGGCATGGCCGAACTGTTCCGGCAGTTCTCCTTCCCCGGCGGCGTGCCCAGCCATGTCGCCCCGGAGACGCCCGGCTCCATCCATGAGGGCGGCGAACTCGGCTACTCCCTCTCCCACGCGTACGGCGCCGCCTTCGACAACCCGGACCTCCTCGTCGCCTGTGTGATCGGAGACGGTGAGGCGGAGACCGGCCCGCTGGCCGCCTCCTGGCACTCCGACAAGTTCCTCGACCCCGCGCACGACGGCGCCGTCCTGCCGATCCTGCACCTCAACGGCTACAAGATCGCCAATCCGACGGTGCTAGCCCGGCTTCCCGAGGCCGAACTCGACGCGCTGCTGCGCGGATACGGCCACGACCCGATCCACGTGACCGGCGACGACCCCGCCACGGTGCACCGGGCCATGGCGGCGGCACTGGACGACGCGCTCGATCGCATCGGCGTGATGCAGCGGAGCGCCCGCGAGGACGGCGTCACCGAGCGCGTGCACTGGCCGATGATCGTCCTGCGCACCCCCAAGGGATGGACCGGTCCGGCAGAGGTGGACGGCGTGCCCGTCGAGGGCACCTGGCGCGCGCATCAGGTCCCCCTGGCCGGGGTCAGGGAGAACCCCGAGCACCTGGCGCAGTTGGAGGCCTGGCTGCGCTCGTACCGGCCCGAGGAGCTCTTCGGCGCCGACGGACGGCCCGTCGCCGACGTCCTCGCCTGCGTCCCCGACGGCGCCAAGCGGCTCGGCGCAACGCTGCACGCCAACGGCGGACTGCTCGTCCGTGACCTGCCCCTGCCGGCGCTCGACGAGTTCGCCGTGCCCGTCGACAAGCCGGGCGCGACCCTGCACGAGCCCACCCGGGTTCTCGGCGACCTCCTGGCCCGGGTGATGAAGGACACCGGCGCCCGCCGTGACTTCCGGCTGGTCGGGCCCGACGAGACCGCCTCCAACCGGCTCCAGGCGGTGTTCGACGTCAGCGGAAAGGCGTGGCAGGCCCAGCACCTTCCGGTGGACGAGCACCTCGAGCATCACGGCCGGGTGATGGAGATCCTGTCCGAACACACCTGCCAGGGCTGGCTGGAGGGCTATCTGCTGACCGGCCGGCACGGACTGTTCTCCTGCTACGAGGCGTTCGTCCACATCGTCGACTCGATGGTCAACCAGCACATCAAGTGGCTCAAGACGTCACGGGAGCTGCCGTGGCGCGCGCCTATCGCCTCCCTCAACTACCTGCTCACCTCGCATGTCTGGCGGCAGGACCACAACGGCTTCTCCCACCAGGACCCCGGTTTCGTCGACCACGTCCTCAACAAGAGCCCGGACGTCGTGCGCGTCTACCTGCCGCCGGACGCCAACACCCTGCTGTCGGTGGCCGACCACGTCCTGCGCAGCCGTGACTACGTCAACGTGATCGTGGCCGGCAAGCAGCCGTGCTTCGACTGGCTGTCCATGGACGACGCCCGCGCGCACTGCGCCCGCGGCGCGGGGATCTGGGAGTGGGCCGGCACCGAGAACGGCGGCGAACCCGACGTGGTCCTGGCCTGCGCCGGTGACGTGCCCACCCAGGAGGTGCTCGCCGCCGCCCAACTGCTGCGCCGACACCTCCCGGACCTCGCCGTCCGCGTGGTCAACGTGGTCGACATGACCCGGCTCATGCCGCGTGAGGAACACCCGCACGGCATGAGCGACTTCGAGTACGACGGCCTGTTCACCACCGACAAGCCGGTGATCTTCGCCTACCACGGCTACCCCTGGCTGATCCACCGCCTCGCCTACCGCCGCACCGGCCACCGGAATCTGCATGTGCGCGGCTACAAGGAGTCCGGCACCACGACCACGCCCTTCGACATGGTCGTGCGCAACGACCTCGACCGCTACCGGCTCGTCATGGACGTCATCGACCGCGTCCCCGGCCTCGCCGTGCGCGCCGCCGCCGTACGCCAGCAGATGGCCGACGTCCGCACCCGCCACCAGGCCTGGATCCGCGAGCACGGCACCGACCTCCCCGAGGTCGCCGAATGGACCTGGAACTCCTGAACGCCCCTGAGCCCCGGAAGGAACTCACCGCCATGACCGTACGCGTCGGCATCAACGGCTTCGGCCGGATCGGCCGCACCTATCTGCGCGCAGCCCTGGACCGTGCCGAAGAGGGCACCCAGGACGTCGAGGTCGTCGCCGTCAACGACATCTCCGCACCCGCCACCCTGGCCCACCTGCTGGAGTACGACTCGACGTTCGGGCGCATCGGGCGCGACGTCCGGCACGACGACAGCTCCCTCACGATCGACGGGCGGCGCATAGCCGTCACCGCCGAACGCGACCCGGCCGCCCTGCGCTGGTCCGACTACGGCGCCGACATCGTCATCGAGTCCACCGGCCGCTTCCGGGACCGGGACGCCGCGGCGCTGCACCTCAAGGGCGGGGCCCACACCGTGCTGCTGTCGGCGCCCGGCAAGGGCGTGGATGCCACCATCGTGATGGGCGTCAACGACCAGACCTACGACCGGCACCGCGACCGGATCGTCTCCGCTGCCTCCTGCACCACCAACTGCGTCGCCCCCATGGTCAAGGTGCTCGACGAGGCCTTCGGTATCGAGCGCGGTGTCATGACCACCATCCACGGCTACACCAACGACCAGTCCCTGCTCGACAGTCCGCACAAGGACCTGCGCCGGGCCCGCTCCGCCGCCCTCAGCATCATCCCCACCAGCACCGGAGCGGCCCGTGCCGTGGGTCTGGTGCTGCCGGAGCTGGCCGGCGCCCTGGACGGGATCGCCGTCCGGGTACCGGTGGAGGACGGCTCGCTCACCGATCTCGCCCTCGTCCTCACCCGCGAGGCGAGCGCGGACGATGTCAACGCCGCGTTCGAGGCCGCCGCGGACGGCCCGCTGAACGGCATCCTGCGTGTCTCCAAGGCTCCGATCGTCTCGCGTGACGTGATCGGGGACCCCTCGTCCTGCGTCTTCGACCCCGCCCTGACCCAGGCCAACGGCACTCTGGCCAAGGTTTTCGGCTGGTACGACAACGAGTGGGGCTACACCAACCGTCTCCTGGACCTGACGGCTCTCGTCGCGGACGACTGACCCGGACGCACAAGGTCCTGTGCCGAGGGGCGGGCCGGTCGGCCGCAACGGGAGGGCCGACCGGCCCCGACCCGCCCCCCGTACAGCCCATGGGATCGCCGCCCGCTCCGCAGGACGATCGAAGTGACGACATCCACGGAGGAGAGACCTGCGATGACGGACGACGTGGTCAGCCGCCCCTCGGTCCATGCCCTGCTCGCGGACGGCACCACCGTGTGCATACGCCCGGTGCTGCCGAGCGACCACGGCCGGCTGCGAGGGCTCTACGAGGAGATGTCGCCGGAGAATCTCCGCCTGCGGTTCTTCGCCGCGAGCCGACGCTCGGCCGACACGGCCGCCGACCGGGCCTGCGCCCCGGCCCGCCCGGGCTACCGGGCCCTGCTGGCGGAGGTGGACGGTCGGGTGATCGGCCTCGCCGAGTACGACACCGGCGGCGGGGCGGACGGCGCGCAGAAGCAGACGGCGGAGATCTCCATCGCCGTCGCCGACGGCCTGCACCACCGGGGTGTCGGCACGTTGCTCGTCGAACACCTGGTCTCGGCGGCGCGAGCGGAGGACATCACCGCCTTCACGGCCGACGCGCTCAGCGAGAACCACGAAGTGCTCCGCCTCTTCGCCGACCTGGGCCTGCGCACCTCCCGCCACTTCGAGGGACCGGAGGTGCGCTGCACGGTCCGCCTGGACCAGGACGACACCTATCTGTCGGCCGTCGAGGCCCGGGGCCGCGCCGCCGACGTGGCCAGCCTCGTGCCCCTGCTGCGCCCGGACGCCGTCGCCGTGGTCGGAGCGGGACGCACGCCCGGCTCGGTCGGCCGGGCGATCCTCCACCACCTGCACACGGGCGGCTTCACGCGACGGCTGTTCGCCGTCAACCCGAGTGTCACGTCGATCCTCGGCGTGCCGTCCCACCCCTCCGTCGCGGCCCTCCCCAGGACCCCCGACCTCGTGATCGTCGCCGTACCCGCCGCGGCGGTCCCGGCAGTCGCCGACGAGTGCGGCCGGGCCGGAGTACGCGCGCTCGTCGTCGTCACCGCCGGACTCGACCACGCCCGGACCGAGGCGCTGCTGGCGGCCTGCCGCACCTACGGCATGCGGCTCGTCGGACCCAACTGCCTCGGCGTCTCCAACACCGACCCGGAGCTGAGGCTCGACGCGACCTTCGCCGCCGAGCACCCCCGCCCCGGAACCGCCGGTGTCGCCGTGCAGTCCGGCGGCGTCGGCATCGCGCTGCTCGACGGACTGTCCCGGCTGGGCATCGGCGTCTCCTCCTTCGTCTCCCTCGGGGACAAGTACGACGTCAGCGGCAACGACATGCTCCAGTGGTGGGAGAGCGACCACCGCACCGGTCTCGCCCTGCTGCACCTGGAATCCTTCGGCAATCCGCGTGCCTTCTCCCGTACCGCCCGGCGCGTCACGCGCCGTATCCCGGTGCTGACCGTCGACGCCGGCCGTACCGACGCGGGGCGCAAGGCCGCCGCCTCGCACACCGCGGCCGCCGCCACCCGCACCATGACCCGCGGGGCGCTGTTCACCCAGGCCGGCATCACCGCGACCCGCTCGGTCGGCGAACTCCTCGAAACGGCAGCCCTGTTCCACTCTCAGCCGCTGCCGGAAGGCAGCCGCGTCGCGATCGTCACCAACGCGGGAGGCGCCGGGGTGCTGGCCGCCGACGCCTGCGCGGAGGCGGGACTCGCCCTGCCCCCGTTCACGCCCGCCACGGCCGACGAACTGCTCGCCGTACTCCCGGACGGTGCCGCCGTCGGCAACCCGGTCGACGCCACCGCCGCCGTTTCGGAGGACCAGCTCACGGAGTGCGTCGACCGCCTGAGCCGGTGCTCCGGCATCGACGCCGTCATCGTGGCCCTCGTGCCCACCGCCGTCGCCGCGGCCACCGGGGACGACCTGGTGCGGGCCGTCACCACCGCTCCCGGCCGACGGGCACGACCCGTGCTCGCCGTACGCCTGGAGCAGGATGTGCCGGTCCGGCTGCTGCCCGCCGCCGGGGGCGGCGCGATTCCGTCCTACGCCGAACCGCAGGCCGCGGCCCGCGCGCTGGCGCACGCCGCCCACCGGACCGCTTGGCTCGCCCGCCCCGCCGGCGTCGTCCCCGACCTCGACGACATCGAGACCGGGCGGGCCCGTACGGTCGTGGCGGACCACCTCGCGGAACACCCCGACGGAGGCTGGCTCGACCCACACACCTGCGCTGAGCTCCTGTCCTGCTACAGAGTCCGGCAGATCCCGTGGACCTGGGCGGAGACCGAGGACGAGGCCGTCGCCGCCGCCGACCGGCTGCGTGGGTTCGGTGGCCGTGTGGTCATGAAGGCACACTGGCCCGGGCTCGTGCACAAGACCCGGCACCAGGCCGTCCGCCTCGACCTCCGTGGCGACGCCCAGGTGCGGACCGCCTTCCGGGATCTGAAGACCCGCTTCGCGGGCCTCATGACCGGTGTGGTTCTCCAGCCCCTCGCGCCACGCGGCACCGAGCTGCTGGCCGGCGTCGTGCAGGACGAGGTCTTCGGCCCGCTCGTGCTGTTCGGGCTCGGCGGCACGGCGACCGAGGTACTGGCCGATCACGCGGCCCGCCTCGCCCCGCTCACCGACCGCGACGTGCACGACCTGATCACCACGACGCGGTGCGCCCCGCTGTTGCTGGGCGCGGACGGAAACACCCCCGTCGACCTCGAAGCCCTGGAACACCTGCTCCTGCGGCTGTCCCGGATGGCTGCGGACCTCCCGCAGCTCGCCGAGGCCGACTTCAACCCCGTCCTGGCGGCACCGGGCGGCGTCACCGTGCTCGACGCGAGGGTGCGGCTGCTGCCGCGCCGCCCCCAGGACCCGTATCTGCGCAGGCTGCGCTGAGGAGGAAACGGCCATGAGGCACAACAAGGTCGGCTCCGTGATGACCGCGGACGTCGTCCGCGCCGAATACGGCACGTCGTTCAAGGAGGTGGCCCGCCTGCTTGCCGCTCACCGGATCAGCGGGCTGCCGGTGGTCGACGAGGACGACAAGGTCATCGGAGTCCTGTCCGAAACGGACCTGATGATGCACCAGGCGACCAGCCCCGACCCGTACGAACCGAAGCACCGCACGAGGCTGGCCGAGCTGGCCCCCGGCGCCAGGCGCCAGGCCGCGAAGGGCAGGGCCCGCACCGCCGGCCGGCTGATGACCGCACCGCCCGTGACCGTGCACGCCGAAGACACCATCGTCCAGGCCGCCCGCGTCATGGCCCAGCGGAAGGTGGAACGGCTGCCCGCCCTCGACGAGGAGGAGCGACTCGTCGGCATCGTCACGCGCCACGACCTCCTCCAGGTCTTCCTGCGGCCCGACAGGGAGATCCACAACGAGGTGATCGACGAAGTCCTGGTGCATGCCCTGGGGCTGCCGCCGCGCAGCGTCGACGTCTCCGTCACCGAGGGCGTCGTCACGCTGGCCGGACATATGGAACGCAAGAGCGAGACCCGGATCGCCCTGTCCATGACGCGCCGCATCGACGGTGTGGTGGACGTGGTCGACCAGCTTGCCTACCGCCTCGACGACGCACGCGTCCGTGTCGAGGAACAAGCCCTGCACGGCGTGGCCGACGACTGGCTGCGCCGGCTGTGAGCCCACAAAAGAAGGAGGCGAACCGTCATGACCGACAGTGTGTTGGTCACCTACGGAACGACGAACGGAGCGACGGAGGGGATCGCCGAAGCCGTCGCGGACGTGCTGCGCAAGGACGGCCTGAACGTCGACCTGCTGCCGGCCCGGTCCGTGACGCGCGTGGCGTCGTACGACGCCGTGGTGGTCGGCGGCGGGCTCTACGCGGGACGCTGGCACAAGGACGCGCGGCGGCTTGTCCGCCGGCTCCGCGCCGAACTCGCGGAGCGCCCGGTGTGGTTCTTCAGCAGCGGACCGCTCGACGCCTCCGCCTCCGAGCGGAGCATCCCGCCGGTGCGCGGCGTGCAGCGGGCCATGAACCGCCTGGACGTTCGGGACCATGTCACCTTCGGCGGGTGCCTGGAAGCGGGTGCCAAGGGACGAGTGGCCGGGATGATTCTCCGCTCCGGCAAGGGCGGCGACTTCCGGGACTTCGGAGCGATCGAGAAGTGGGCCGAAGGCGTTGCCGAAACCCTGACGCACACCTAGAGAGCGTGGTGTCCAGCTCTCGGTGACGGACCCTGGCACCCGGGCCCGCGCCGGGCGTCGGGGCCCGTCACCGTGGCGGCGCACCCGTCGGTACCACGGCGACGGGGCACGCGGCCTCGCGCAGGAGGGTCTGCACGACCGCACCCCACTCCGTACAGGATCTGTGACCCACCACGACCAGGGCCGTGCTCCCCGAGTGGTGCAGCAAGGCTTGCGCGGGAGGGAACAGCAGCACGTCCTCCCACACCGGTATGTCCGGGTACTTCTCGCGCCATGGGCGCAGCGCGTCCGCCAGGAGTTGTACTTCGTGGTCCTCCCAGGTCGCACGTTCCTTCTCCGGCACGCCGAAAGGCCATGCGGCAGCCCGGGAAGGAAGCGACCAGGCATGCACGGCGTGCAGACCCGCCCCGCGTGCCCGGGCGCACCCGAAGGCGAACGCGATGACGCCGTCGGACGGGTCTCGGGCGTCCACTCCGACGACGACCCTGCCGGAGTGGTCTGCGGACGTGGATCCGTCGGGAACGAGCACCACCGGACGTCCGCCCGAGGGGTCGACGGTCTCCGGACGAAGGGGACCGGAAGGGCAGTCCGTGACGGCGGCTTCCCGGGATACACCGCACACGATCATTTTCGCCTGGCCCGGCTCCTTCGGGGGGCCGAGGACCACACGCAGGGGCAAGCCGTGCAGCCGGCCTTCCGTGCGGCCCAGTCGATCGCCGAACGGCTGCGTGCCGACGGTTCGGTGCAGGCAAGAATCACGTCTTCCATCGGAGTCCGCCCCTTCGGCGCAGCGGCGCACGTATGCCCGCGGTCCAGAGTGTCGCGCGTCCCCTCGCTGTCGGGCAGGGGCCGAACGGCCCCGGATCCCTGAGAGTCCGGGGCCGTTCGCGCAGGGGAGATGCAAGGAACTCCGGGCCGCGCGTGCGGCCCGGAGCTCGCAGTCAGCGGCGCGATCAGCCGGTCTTGTGACTCCACAGCGGTCCCACCACGTCCCATTCCCGGTTCCATCCGTCGATGCGGCGCTGGTCGAGCCGCCAGCGGGCGATCGCTGCGACGCCGATCACCAAGCCGGCCAGCGCGGCTGCGGCACCGGTGCCCAGGAAGCCCGATTCGATTGACGCCTCCGTGGACCCCGTGGGCGCGGGGGTGAGCCGGCCCTGCCCGTCCTGCCAGACCGTCACCTGGGAGCCGGCTTCGCGGCCCGTCTCCACCAGGGTCCGTCCCGTGCGGGTGGAGCCGTCGGGAGTCGTCCAGCGTACCGACGCCGTCCGGCGATCGGTGGTGCCGCCGACCGCGGTGGCGCCGAGCGGGACGTCGTTCAGCAGGACGGCCCGGACGGACCGGCGCTCGGCTCGTTGCTGTGCGAACACGTCGCTCGCGGAGTGGGCTGTCACGAGGCCGGCAACGGTGCCGCCCACGGCGACGACCGTCCACATGACGAGCACGATCCAGGCCTCGACGATGTCGTCGTGCCGCCGCAGCGGGTTGTTCCGCCACCGCCACAGCCGCTTCTTCGCGTATGTGCTTCTGCGCATCGGTCCGCACCTCCTCGTCGTGGTCCTGATGACAGATGGAAACGTGACAGCTGCGGCGCCGCCTCGACATGGGCCGGCCAGGTGTCGTCACGGGGCCGCTCGGCACCGACTTCGGCGCCCCGCGGGGGCCGTTCAGCCCGGAGCTCACCTGGTCCGCCCGGACCTCTGTGCAGGTCGGTCGACCTCTGCCGACGCAGGGGCCGGGCGCTCATGCTCATAGGGACAGTACGAACCGTCCGCCGCACGCGTGCGGGTGGGAGGGCATCATGGGTGACGACGACCCGTCTGCTGCGGCTGACCGCCGAGGCCGAGCGGCGCAACCGCTGCGACGCGGACCGGGCGGCCGAGGACCGCCACCGGGTCCATCGCGATCTGGAACCGGCGCCAGCCACGGGCCTGCCACGATCTGCCCTGGGCCCGCAGGACGCCCGGGAGAGGCTTCCGCTGCGCGACTTCACCGCACAGCGGCATCCCGAACGGCTCACCGCACGGCCCTTCGAGGCGGATCCGGTCATGGCCCTGCTGAGCACCGACCACGATCGCCGCCTCGATTGGCTGCGCGCGGGACAGGCGCTGGAGCACGGCTGGCTCGTCGCCACGGCGTACGGACTACGGGCGTCCCTGCTGCATCAGGCGGTCGAGTGGGCGGATCTGCGGGACGCCCTGCCCGTCGCCTCCGGCGGTGCCCCGCATCCCCAGCTGATCATGCGCTTCGGCTATGGCCCGGAAGGTCCCGCCACCCTCGACGTGCAGCGAGTCAGGTCCTGCGACAGGTCACCCGGCCAGGACTCCGTCACCGTGCTGACTCAGCCGGCCTCCGCGAAGGCGGGGCTGCGACCGACGGGTCGGCCGGGTCGTCGGGCCACCGAGAACGGATGTCGAAGACACCGGCCAGCCCGGTGCAGCGCAGAAGCCGCAGAAAGCAAGTACTCACGGTGACCAGCCGAAGCCGGCCTTGACCGGAGCGCGCCCGGTTGCGTGCCCGGCACAGCACGCCGAGCCCGGCGCAGTCGACACCGGACGCAGGTCGAGCACCAGATCGGGGCGCCGGCCGGCGGTGAGTGTGTCCAGGTGCGCTGCCAGCGCAGGCGCGGCCACCACGTCGATCTCGCCTTGCAGAGTCACGATGATCGTGCCGCCGACGCCGTGATGCGTGCGGTACGGCATGGACCTCGTGTGGTTCTCGGCCATAGGGAAAGGAAAGCGGGGCCGACAGGGGGCGGGGAAGGGCCGTTCGATCCCTTCCGGGCGGGGCCGACGGGACCTGCGTGCCCTTTCCGCCGGCTCGGGGCCGCAAGGACCCGTCCAGCCCGAGGGCGGGGCCGGAAGGCCCAAGCGGATCGGGTGAATACAGGACAAGCTGGTTGACAGGGAACCTCCGGACTCGAGCGAAGAGCGGTGATGATCATCATGAAAGGCTTCGTCTTCCACGGTCCCGGGCAGTCTGCCTGGGAGGACGTACCGGACCCTGCCGTCAAGGAGCCCACCGACGCCGTCGTGCGGGTCGGCGCTGTCACCATCTGTGGCACGGACCTGCACATCCTCAAGGGCGACGTACCCGAGGTGCGCCCGGGTACCGTCCTGGGTCACGAGGCCGTCGGCGAGATCGTGGAGATCGGCAGCGACGTACGGACCGTCCGTCCCGGCGACCGCGTGCTCGTCTCCTGCATCAGCGCCTGCGGCCGCTGCCGCTACTGCCGCGAGGCCGCCTACGGCCAGTGTCGCGGCGGCGGGGGCTGGATCCTCGGCCATCTGATCGACGGGACCCAGGCCGAGTACGTCCGTGTTCCCCATGCCGACCTGTCCGTGCACGCTTTGCCCGCTGCGTTGGAGAGCAAGGACGCCGTCCTGCTGGCGGACATCTTCCCGACCTCCTACGAGGTGGGCGTCCTCAATGGACACGTGCGCCCCGGCGACACCGTGGCCGTCGTCGGAGCCGGCCCGATCGGCCTCGCCGCGATCGCCACGGCCCGTCTGTTCGCCCCCGAGCGGATCGTCGCGGTCGATTTGGCCGCTTCACGCCTGGAGGCCGCCCGGCAGCTCGGAGCCGATGCCGTGGCCGACGCCCGTGAGGATCCCGGGCAACTGGTCGCCGATCTCACGGACGGGCTCGGCGCAGATGTGGTCATCGAGGCCGTCGGCGTGCCGGTGGTGCGGCCCGGCGGCCACGTGGCCAACGTCGGTGTTCACGGCAGGCCCGCGACGCTGCACCTGGAAGACCTGTGGATCAAGAACATCACCATCACCACGGGCCTGGTGGACACGCATTCCACGCCCACCCTGCTGCGGATGGCGGCGGCCGGCCGACTGCCCACCGCACAGCTGGTCGCCCACACCTTCCCGCTGGACGGCATGGAGGAGGCCTACGACGTCTTCGCCCGGGCCGCCGACACCGGCGCCCTCAAGGTGGTGCTCGGCGGACATCCGCACGACGAGGTAGCCGTCCCGGCGGCTTGAGGAGAGGAGGCGGGGGTTCATGTCCGGACCATCACAGGGGGACGTCACACACCGCCTGCACGCGGGTGACCTGGGCCGCCGGATCACGGCACGCCGTGTCCGGCTCGGGCTGACGCGGGAGGAGACGGCCACGCGCGCGGAGATGGCGCCCACCTATCTGGCATACCTGGAGCAGTATGCCGACGCCGCGCCGAACCAGGGTGTTCTGCTCAAGCTGGCCGAAGCGCTCCGGACGACCGTTTCGGCGCTCACCGGAGGGGACGTGGATCTGCCTCCCGGCCCCGGACAGGCCGGGTACGCGCCCCGGTTCACGCAGCTGAGCAGGACCGAGTGCGGCGACCTGCTCTCGACGCACGGCGTGGGAAGGCTGGCGGTGTCCACGACGCACGGGCCGTTGATCGTCCCGGTCAATTACACCGTCATCGACGGCACGATCGTCTTCCGGACCGCTCGGGGCGCGACGCCGTCGCTGGCGCCGGGCACTCCGGTGGCCTTCGAGGTCGACCGCATCGACGACGCGTTCAGCCAGGGCTGGAGCGTGCTGGTGCGGGGTCGCGCGCGCCTGGTGACGGACGTGGCCGAGGCTCAACGGCTTGCGCAGCAGGCCCGCAGCAGGCCCTGGGCCGGCGGTCGACGCGATCTGTGGGTGCGCATCGAGCCCTATGCGGTGACGGGGCGCAGGATCGCGGTCTGAAGCGGGTCCTTCTCCGGACGGCCAGGGACCGATGGTCCCTGGCCGCAGGTTCGTCACCGCTTGAGGGTGGATCAGCGAAACACCGGTTTGCCAGGTGAGAGACGAGAAGGCCGATGTATGCCAACGACGGATTCCGTGAGCTCGACCGGCAGGAGTGTCTTCGCCTGCTGGCCAAGGTGCCGGTGGGGCGCGTCGTGTTCACGCGGAAGGCATTGCCCGCCGTCCTGCCGGTCAACTTCTGCCTGGACCGCGACGGCGCGGTGCTGCTGCGTACCTCGGCCTTCTCGCGAATGGCGAGCGCGATCGACGGGGCGGTGGTCGCGTTCGAAGCCGACCAGGTCGACGCCGCCGCCCACGCCGGCTGGAGCGTGGTGGTGACCGGCGCGGCCACTGTGGTGACCGACCCCGCAGAGCACGCGCGACTCCTGCTGGCCGGCCCGCTCTCCTGGGCCCCGGCGCCACAAGAGGTCTTCGTGCGCATCGATGCGGACTTGGTCACCGGGCGCGAACTCGTGGGCGGGTGAAGTCCGTACGGCGTGCCGTTCACGACCTGAGACCCGAACGGCCCCTGGGAAAGGGGCCGTTCGGCGTGTCCGGGATCCCTCTCGGCTCCTGTCCGAGGCCTGGCCACGGGACGAGCATCGTCAGAGGAGGTCGGCGCCCCGACGGGCGGCGCCTCCATCGGACGATCGCTCACAGAAGGGGAGGCACGGCGATGACCCTCCATCGCGTAGTCGTCGGAGTGGACGGCTCCTTGGTTTCCGTCCGGGCGCTGGACTGGGCCGCGGCAGAGGCCGTACGCCGCGGTGCCGTGCTGCGCGTGGTGTACGCGGTTCGGGACCGGGACGAGGCCGCACCGGTCCTGGGATGCTCCGCGGCGCGTCTGCGCCGGCGGTATCCGGATCTGCCGGTGGCGACCGTCGCCGTGGAAGGCGGCGCGGTGCACGCCCTGGCCCGCGAAAGCGCGGAAGCGGACCTGACGGTCGTGGGGACACGCGGCTTCGGTGCGCTGACGGGCTCGGCGTTCGGCTCGGTCGGTCTCAAGCTGGCTGCGCTCGCCCAGGGTCCGCTCCTGGTCGTACGGGGAGACCACCCCTGCGACGACGGGCGTCATGTGCTGCTCGGCCTGGAGGACGACCGGGACGGACAGGCGGCGGCCTTCGCGTTCCAGGAGGCCGACCGGCGCGGGGTGAGGCTGCGGATCCTGCACTCCTGGAGCCATCGGTACGTCACCCCCGAACTTCCCTCCCTGGTGCCGGCGCGCAGCGTGGGCCGGGAACGCTTGGCTCGCGACGCGCGGGCGGAGGACGCCGTACCGCGCTACGCCCTCACCCGCCTCGAGGACCAGTACGCGGATGTCGTGGTGGAGACCGACACGGTCCGCACCGCTCCCGCCCGCGTGCTGCTGGAGGCGACACGGGAGGCTGCCCTGGTCGTCATCGGCGCGCACCGCCGGACAAGCGTGCTGGGACCACGTCTGGGCCCGGTCACGCACACACTGCTGCACCGTGCGCACTGCCCCGTGGTCCTCGTGCCGCGCGGACGGCCGTCGGTCACGCCGTAGTGGACGGATCGTGGGCGATCAGGCGGACCCCGGTGACCAGAACGGGGTGGATGCGGACGGCGTGATCCATCCTCTGCGCGGTCCAGGGACGCAACAACGCCCGGTAGCGGGCGAGTTCCTGCGGGTCGGTGACCAGCCGCGCATAGCCCGTGACGACCACGCTCCAGCCGAGGTGGGTGTCGGGGTCGATGTCGTCGGCCTCGTAGGCGACGACGGCCCCCTCACCCCCGGTCTGCCGGGTGTACCGGGTCAGCGCGGCGTCACCATGGGTGCGGATGACGAGATCGCCGTCGACCAGGACGTGATTGACCGGGCGGACGGTCGGCAGCGCGTGCCGGGTGAAGACGATTCGTCCCAGGGACACACTGCCCAGGAGTCGCAGCGCCTCCACGCCGTCCAGCTCGACGCTCGTGTGCGCTCCCGAGGGGTTCGATGGGTCGTCGTCACCGGACATGGCAGCATTCCGTCTCGTCGGGTTACTCACAGGTCTTCGGTCTTCGTCTCCAGCCGCGACGCGCGGGCCTGACCAGGCCATTCGAGCTGTGCCGGAGTCTCTCGCGCCAGGGCCGTTCGGCCCCGGTCGGCGGCCGGTGGTCCCTACCGGGCCGGGACGGTCACCTGACGACGTGGGCGGAGCGACACCGCGGGGGATCGGTGCCGCTCCTGCCTCCACTGTCCCTCGAACCACACTGTTGCCGTGAGTGCCGATCGTCCCCGGCCATGGGGCCGGACGTCCCGACCCCATGAGGACTATCGGCGGTGCATGGTCTCCAGAGCGGCCGCCAGGACGTGGGGATCGTGGTGGCCCTTGTATACCTCCGGCGGCTGCTTCTCCAGCCTCAGGAGCCGCGCCACCGCCGTCCAGGCGGTCCGCACGGAGTACTCGACGGTGAAGACGACATCGTCGGGCACCTCGGTGAACTGTCCGATGAAGGCGAGGTTGACCGATCCCTTCGGGACGACCTCGGGCCGGTCGCCGCGGCGGCGAGCCAGGAACTGGCTGGTGATGTACGGCATCAGGCAGGGCACCACGGTGGAGGTCTCCCGGATCCGGGCCGCTGTCCGCTCGTCGAACGGCAGATGGTGCAGGACCTCTTCGAGGATCTCGCGGCCGGCGCACATCCTCATCGGCTTGGGCGTGTGGTTGCCGGCCCGGTCCGGGAAGAGACCGTACCCCCACCAGACCCCGACATCCTCGGGCTGGTCGCGATAGACGGGCTGCCGGTTGGCGACGATCGTGAGCAGCCAGTTGGACTCCGTGAAGGTCATCAGGCCACCTCTGCCGACCGGCCGGCCGCTGAACTCGGCCAGCGCGTCGAGGAATGCGGGGTCCTTCGTGGTGACCGTGAAGGATTCCCACTGTGACTCCTTCACGCGTTTGTCGAAGGCTCCCGGGTTGCCGAACTCCTCGCGTCCACGGGCCAGCCGGTGCCACAGCAGCCAGGCGTCCGAGCGCTGCGGGACAGGCGGCGGTGCGGAGGTGTGCGAGCCGAGACGAGAGGCGTCGGTCATGGAGCCGTTGGTGACGAGGACCAGGTCCTCGGGAGTGATGGCGATCTTCTCGGTGAGGCCGTTCCGGCTCAGGTGGATGGTCTCCACCGTGCCGCTCCGGACGCCCGGGGCGAACCCGAGGTCGGTCACGCGGCAGTCGGTGTGGACGGTGACGTCTCGCTCCCGCAGCCATGTCGTCAGCGGCCGCACGATGGAGTCGTACTGGTTGTAGCGGGTGCGGTGGATGCCCGACATGGAGGCGAACTCGGGGAACAGGTGGATGAAGCGCCTCAGATAGCGGCGGAACTCGATCGCGCTGTGCCAGGGCTGGAAGGCGAACGTCGTGCACCACATGAACCAGAAGGTGGTGGTGAAGAAGTGCTCGCCGAAACAGTCCGTGATCCGCTTGCCGTCCAGGTGTCCCTCCAAGGAGGCCAGGCAGCGGACCAGCTCCAGCCGGTCGCGCTCGGAGAACCCCATCGAGGTCGTGTCGACGATCTTGCCGTCCCCGTCGACGAGCCGGGCGATGTCGTCCCAGGCGAATTCCTCGTGTCCGGCCCGGATCTCCTCGGTCACCGAGACGGTGGGGTCGTCGAGGGTAGGGATGCCGGAGAGCAGGTCGTAGGTGCAACGGAACTCGGCCTCGAACATCCGGCCGCCGCGCATGGTGTAGCCGGCGTCCGGCGTGCCGCCCGCGTCCAGGCTGCCGCCGACGGTCCGCTGTTCTTCGAAGAGGTGGATGTCGCACCCCTCGAAGCCGCCGTCGCGGATCAGGAACGTGGCCGCGGACAGTGCCGCGACTCCGCTGCCCACCAGATATGCCTTCGCCATTGCACAACTCCTCGTACTCGCCGCTCGATCCGGAACGTGGGGCGTCGGTCACTCGGGGAGCCGGGACGGGCCCGGCTCCCTCCGGGGATTCACGCCGTGCGGAAATCCGCTCCGGCGCTGCCGGGTCCCTCGGCGGTCTGTGACGGACCCTCTCCGCCGCGCCACGGCGGGGCCGTCGTCCGGCGGCCTCTGATCCCGGCCTGGGCGGCCTTGTCGATCTGGCGGCGCAGCCGGTCCTGGAGCCGGTCCACGGCTTCCGTGCCCGTCGCTTCCTCGGCGAGGACGACCACCTGCCGGCCGCCGACGTAGAGGTCGGCCGAGGCCGACCAGGGGCTCTTGTCGTGGTGAGAGGCGGCTCGCGCGAGGCGTACCTGGCCGGTGACGGCGGGCAGGCCCGGACCGCTCACGACGGCGTCGATCTTCGCGCGGGCGTACGCCAGGGTCTCCTGGTCCACGGCGCCCTCGAAGCGCAGCCGGACCGTGGGTGTCGACTGGGCGTCGTCGCTGGTCATATCTGGTTCTCCCGGTGGATGGCGGATGGTTCGGTGCGGCTCAGGCTGCTGTGCCGCCGGGCAGCCACAGGTCGGGTCCGAAGACCTCGTAGCGGATGCGCCGGGCGGGAACACCGGCACGCAGCAGTTGTCCGCGTGCGTCTCGCATGAAGGGGAGCGAGCCGCAGAGGAACACCGCCGCCCCGTCCGGGAGTTCGGTGCCGCTGAGGTCCATCAGGCCGATGTGTGCGTCGGGTTCCTCCGGTCCGGGGCGCTCGTACCAGAAGTCGGCGCTCGCTCCCGGCAGTTGCCCGACGAGGTCGCGGGTCTCCGCGCGCAGGGCGTGGTCGGCGGGAGAGCGGTCGGCGTGCAGGACCAGCACCGGACGGATCGATCCGAGGGCGGCGAGGTGGGCCAGGATGCCGGTCATGGGAGTGCAGCCGATGCCCGCCGAGACCAGCACGAGCGGGGAGGTCGCGTCGATCGGATCGTCGAGAAAAACGTCGCCGAACGGCGCGGACAGCAGCAGTTCGTCCCCCTCACCGACGTGGTCGAGCAGCAGGGTGGAGACCTCGCCGGCGGGCCCCTCGGCGTCCCCGGTGACCCGCGTCACCGTGATCCGCCGCAGTCGGCCGCCAGGGTCCGAGGACAAGCTGTACTGACGCAGCTGGTGCACCCCGTCGGGCATGCGCACGCGGACGCTCACATACTGACCGGCCCGCGCCCGTGGAGCCGGTTCGCCGTCCGCCGGGCGGAGGAGGAACGACACGACGTCGGGTGTCTCGGTGCGGCGTTCGACGACCGTCCACGGCCGCCAGATCCCGCCGGGCTGGACACCAGCGTCCTGGTAGAGCAGGGCCTCCCGGCTGATCAGGGCACCGGCCATCAGCCAGTAGACCTCGTCCCACGCGGCGGCCACCTCCGGCGTGACCGCGTCGCCGAGTACCTCGGCTATCGCGGCGAACAGGTACTTGTGGACGATCGTGTACTGGTCGTCGGTGACGCCGACGGCCGCGTGCTTGTGCGCGATCCGGGACAGCAGCGCGTCGGGCCGTGCGCCGGGGTTCTCCAGCAGCGCGCCGGCGAATCCGGCGATCGAGGCCGCCAATGCCCGGCGCTGGGCGCCGCTGGCCTGGTTGCCGCGGTTGAACATCCCGTCGAGCAGCTCGGGCCGGTCGTGGAACATCGTGGCGTAGAAGCGGGTGGTGATCTCGTCGAGCGCTCCGGCCACGGCGGGCAGGGTGGCCCGTACGAGGGCGGCGGATTCCGCGGACAGCATGGAACCTCCCGGAAAGGGCGAATGAAGGAGGAAAGGGAAAGTGGAAGGGAGCCGCATCGGAGTCGCTCCGGAGCGGCTGACCTCTGTCTAGCAGTCACCGGACCGTGTATCGGCCCGGTCGAGCGGCCGAGGGCCGAAGAGGGGCCGAAGGGCCCCGTCACCCGGGGCGGGTCGGCCCCGCCGGGGCCCGTCGACGGGGGCCGGACGGCGCCGGGGCTGTGCCCCCTCGGCCCCCTGCCACGGGCTACGGCCGCTCGGCGGGCTCAGCGTCCGGGCGGCTCTCCTCGCGGCCGTAGTAGGCGGCCCGCATGAGTTCCTGCATGTCATCGAGCATGGGCATGCGCGGGTTGGCGGGCGCGCACTGGTCCTCGTAGGCGTTGAGGGCCTGCTGGGGCAGTGAGCGGAGGAAGACGTGCTCGTCCACGCCGAGTGACCTGAACGTCGGCTCGATGCCCACGGCCTCGCGCAGCCGCTCCACCGCCGAGGCGAGCGACTCGACACCCTCGGCCGGGGTGGCGGCGGGCAGACCGAGAGAGCGGGCGATGTCCTGGAAGCGTTCCGGGGCGCGGTAGCTCTCGTACTTGGGCCAGCCGGTGAGCTTCGTGGGGACGGTGCCGTTGTAGCGGATGACGTGCGGCAGCAGTACGGCGTTCGTGCGGCCGTGCGCGATGTGGAAGGTCGCGCCGAGGGTGTGGGACATGGCGTGGACGATGCCGAGGAAGGCGTTTCCGAAGGCCATGCCCGCGATGGTGCCGGCGTTGTGCATCTTCTCCCGGGCCTGCGGCCGTTCGGCGCGGTCGTTCACCGCCGCCTCGATGTTGTCGAAGATCAGCCGGATCGCGTGCAGGGCGAGGCCGTCGGTGAAGTCGTTGGCGTAGACGGACACGTACGCCTCGATGGCGTGGGTCAGGGCGTCGAAGCCGCTGTCGGCGGCCAGCGCCGGGGGCAGTGCGGTGGTGAGCAGCGGGTCGACGATGGCCACGCTGGGGGTGAGCGCGTAGTCGGCCAGCGGATACTTCTTGCCGGTGGCGGGGTCGGAGATGACGGCGAAGGGCGTCACTTCGGCACCGGTGCCGGAGGTGGTCGGGACACACACCAGACGGGCCAGCTTGCCCAGCGTCGGGAAGCGGAAGGCGCGCTTTCGGATGTCGGAGAACTTGTGCCGCATGTCGGCGAAGTCGATGTCCTTGCCCTGCGCCTGCTGCTCGTAGAGCAGCCACATCACCTTGGCCGCGTCCATGGGGGACCCGCCGCCGAGGGCGATGATGGTGTCCGGGCGGAAGTCGCCCATGAGGCGGGCGCCGCGCCGGACGGAGTCGATGCTGGGCTCGGGTTCCACGTTGTCGATGACCTGGATGGTGACGGGCTCGTGGCGCCGCCGCAGCACGCGTTCGACCCGGTCGACGAGGCCGAGGCGGGTCATGGTCGCGTCGGTGACGACGGTGACGCGGTGGACGTCCGGCATCGAGGTCAGGTAGCGGATGGACTGGGGCTCGAAGTAGATCTTCGGCGGGACCTTGAACCATTGGAGGTTGTTACGGCGCGCCGAGACGCGCTTGACGTTCAGCAGCTGGGCGGCGGAGACGTTGTTGGACACCGAGGTGCTGCCCCACGAGCCGCAACCCAGCGTCAGCGACGGCAGCAGGCTGTTGTAGATGCCGCCGATCGCGCCTTGCGAGGAAGGGGCGTTGACGATGATCCGCACGGCCTTGATGCACCGTCCGTAGGCCTCGGCCAGCGAGAGATCTCCGGTGTGGATGACGGCGCTGTGCCCCTGCCCGTGGAAGGCCACCATGTCGGCGGCCAGGTCGAATCCCTGCCGCGCGGAGTCGGCGCGGAGCACGGCGAGGACTGGGCAGAGCTTCTCGCGGGTGAGCGGCTCGTCCGGGCCGACCCGGGCGGTCTCGACCAGGATGAGCGACGTGTCCTGCGGCACGGAGAACCCGGCCTGCTCGGCGATCCAGACCGCGCTCTGCCCCACGGCAGCCGAGTTGACCTTGGGCTCACAGCCCGTGCCCGTGGCGTTTGCCCGGCTCGCGGGGAACAGGAAGGTCTCCAGCTTCGCCTTCTCCTCGGCCGTGGCCAGGTGAGCGTGCAGGGTGCGGAATTCGGCGAGAACCGCGTCGTAGATCTCCCTGTCCAGAATGACGGCCTGCTCGGAGGCGCAGATCATGCCGTTGTCGAACGACTTGGACAGCACCAGGTCGTTGACGGCCCGGCGCACATCGGTGCTGCGGTGGACGTAGGCGGGAACGTTGCCGGCGCCCACGCCGAGAGCGGGTTTGCCGGCCGAGTAGGCGGCCTTGACCATGGCGTTGCCGCCGGTGGCGAGGATCAGCGAGATACCCGGGTGCCGCATCAGCGTGCCGGTCGCCTCGACGGACGGGCTCTCGATCCATTGCACGCAGTGCTCCGGAGCGCCGGCGGCGACCGCTGCGTCGCGCACGATGCGGGCAGCCTGGGTGCTGCAACGCTGGGCGGAGGGGTGGAAGGCGAACACGACCGGGTTGCGGGTCTTCAGCGCCATGAGCGCCTTGAAGACGGTGGTGGACGTCGGGTTGGTGACCGGTGTGACCGCGCACAGGACGCCGACCGGCTCGGCGACCTCGGTCATGTCGTCGATGTCGTCGCGGGCGATGACGCCGACGGTCTTCATCCGTCCCATGCTGTGCGTGACGTACTCGCACGCGAACATGTTCTTCGCGGCCTTGTCCTCGAAGACACCGCGTCCGGTTTCCTCGACCGCGAGCCGGGCGAGGGCGGTGTGCTGGTCGAGGGCTGCGACCGACGCCTTCTTCACGATGTGGTCGACCTGTTCCTGATCGAGCGCCTCATAGTCGGCGAGTGCCTTGAGCCCGTTCGCGACCAGCTGGTCCACCGCGATGGCGATGTCGGACGGTGCGGCGGCGAGGCCGGCGGCCGCACCTGGTTCGTCGTGGCGGGTCATGGAAGCGGGCCTCCGTCGTCGGAAGGGGCCACCGCGGGGGGCGGGGGCGAGGGAGGGGAGCGGCAACGCGAGGGATCGGTACCGCTCCCACCAGCAGCGTCTCTCCTCAGCGGGGCTCTTCCCCAGGCCCCGATGGTCCCTTCGAGGGACTGACCGGCCCCGATTCACCGCGGACGTTCAGCCCGTTGACGACGCCGACCACCCCGTCCACCCGGTAGGTCGACCGGAGCGCGAGCGGAATGTCGCCGCGGTGCCGCAGGGTCCCCTCCAGGGTGACCATGCCGTCCCGGACGGAGACGACCACGCCGTCTGCCGACATCCCGAGGGCGCGGGTCACCTCCTCGCCGACCTCACGGCGGATCTCGTCGTCCGTCAGCAGGAAGACGCGGAGCAGGTCGCGTCGGGTGGCGATGCCGATCAGCCGGTCCTCCTCGTCCACGACGGGGAGGCGTTCGACGCCGTGACGCTCCATCACCCGCGCTGCTTCCGCGATCCGCTGCTCCGGATGCACGGTGACGGCAGGCGTCGACATCAACTGCTGCGCGGTGGTGGCGCGGCCCACGGCCGCGGTGCGACGTGCGCCGCGGCTCAGCGGGGGCAATCGGACCAGCCGCGTCCTGCCGTCCGCCGTCCGGGCGGCCTGCCGGCGGATCAGGTCGGTCTCGGAGATCACTCCCACCACCTTGTCGTCGTCGTCCACGACGGGCAGCCCACTGATGCGGTGCTGGTCCAGCAGTCGTACGACGTCCTTGAACGGGGTCTCTCGGTAGGCCTCGACGACGTCGTGCGTCATCACCTCACCGACGATGCGGGCCATGCCGGCCACCTTCCTTCACCTGCTGTCGCTTGTTTCCGCGCCGGGGAGCGCGGCTCGTCCGGCTTCCAGACGCGCGACCGGGACGCGGAACGGCGAGCAGGAGACGTAGTCCAGTCCGGCGGCGTGGAAGAAGTGGACGGACTCCGGATCCCCGCCGTGCTCCCCGCAGACGCCGATCTTCAGACCGGGTCGCGCGGCGCGGCCCTCGTCGACCGCGATCCGGACCAGTCGGCCCACTCCGTCGCGGTCCAGGGTCTCGAAGGGGGAGGTGGCGAAGATCCCCTTGTCGAGGTAGGCGGAGAAGAACGCCGCCTCGACGTCGTCCCGGGAGAAGCCCCACGTGGTCTGGGTGAGGTCGTTGGTGCCGAAGGAGAAGAACTCCGCCTCCTCGGCGATCCGGCCGGCCGTGAGCGCGGCCCGGGGCAGCTCGATCATGGTGCCGACCGGGCAGTGCACGGGGACGCCGGACTCCTCGGAGACCTCGGCGAGGACCCGCTCCACCTCCTCGCGTTCGATGCGCAGTTCCTCGACGGCGCCGACCAGCGGCACCATGATCTCCGCCCGGGGGAAGCCCCCGGCCTCCGTCCGTGCCACGACCGCCTCGGCGATCGCCCGCACCTGCATGGCGACCAGTCCCGGGACCACCAGGCCCAACCGCACCCCGCGCAGACCGAGCATCGGGTTCTCCTCGTGCATCCGGCTGACGGCGTCGAGCAGGTCGGTGTCGTGCGGGTCGGGCGCCGCGCCCCGGGCCTCGGCGGTGGCGAGGCGGACGGCCAGGTCGGTGCGGTCCGGGAGGAACTCGTGCAGGGGCGGGTCGATGAGCCGGATCGTGACCGGCAGCCCGTCCATCGCCTCCAGGATGCCGACGAAGTCCTGCCGCTGGAGCGGCAGCAGCGCGTCCAGAGCCTTCTCGCGCTCGGCCTCGTCACGGGCCAGGATCATCGCCTCGACCAGCTTGCGGCGCTCGCCGAGGAACATGTGCTCGGTGCGGCACAGTCCGACGCCCTGCGCGCCGAACCGCCGGGCGCGGGCCGCGTCCTCTGGGGTGTCGGCGTTCGCCCGCACCTCCAGCCGCCGGGCCCCGTCGGCCCGTTCCATCGCGCGGGCGACGGCCTCGACCAGTCCGGCCGACCGTTCGCCCTGCTCGAAGTAGCGCATCACCGCGGAGTCGACGAGCGGCGCGGCGCCCAGGTACACGGCTCCCCCCGAGCCGTCGACGGACACGACCGTGCCCTCCTCGACGACGGTGTCGCCCACGGTGAAGCGACGCCCGGCGGTGTCGACGGTGATCTCCTCGGCACCGCACACGCACACCGTCCCCATGCCCCGGGCGACCACGGCCGCGTGGCTGGTCTTCCCGCCGCGGCTGGTCAGCACGGCCTGCGCGGCGATCATGCCCGGCAGGTCGTCCGGGGTGGTCTCCTGACGCACCAGGACGACCTTCTCACCCGCGCCCGCCCGGCGCACCGCTTCGGCGGAGTCGAACACCGCCGCGCCGACGGCCGCGCCCGGTGAGGCGGGCAGTCCGTGCGCGAGCGCCTCGCCGACGGCGGAGGTGTCGAACCGGGGGAACATCAGCCGGGAGAGGCCGTCCCCGTCCACCCGGGCCAGACCCTCGTCAGCGCTGATCAGCTTCTCGTCGACGAGTTCGGCCGCGATCGCGAACGCGGCCTCCGCGGTGCGCTTGCCGACGCGGGTCTGGAGCATCCACAGCCGGCCGCGTTCGATGGTGAACTCGATGTCGCACAGATCCCGGTAGTGCCTCTCCAGAGCCTCCATGTGCGTGCGCAGCCGGCCGTACGAGACCGGGTCCAGGTCCTTCAGCGCGGTCAGCGGAACGGTGTTGCGGATACCGGCGACGACGTCCTCGCCCTGCGCGTTCGCCAGGTAGTCGCCGTACAGGCCGGGCCGCCCGGTGGCCGGGTCGCGGGTGAAGGCGACACCGCTTCCCGAGTCGGACCCGAGATTGCCGAAGACCATGGTCTGCACGTTGACCGCGGTACCCAGGTCGTCGGCGATGTGCTCGCGGCGGCGGTACAGCCGCGCGCGCTCGCCGTTCCAGGACTCGAAGACGGCGAGAACCGCCCGGCGCAGCTGCTCCGCCGGGGACCGGGGGAAGTCCTCGCCGGTCTCCCGCCGGATCAGCTCCTGGTACGTGCGCACCAGCCCGGCCAGATCCGCCGCGCTCAGCCCCAGGTCGTTCTTCGCCCCCCGGGACCGCTTGAGCGTGGTCATCGCGTCCTCGAACAGGGAGCCGTCGACACCCATCACTGTGCTGCCGAACATCTGCACCAGGCGGCGGTAGGAGTCCCAGGCGAAGCGTTCGTTCCCGGAGACCTTTGCCAGCCCGAGCACGGAATCATCGTTCAGACCGATGTCGAGGATCGTCTCCATCATGCCGGGCATGGAGAAGCGGGCTCCGGAGCGGACGGACAGCAGCAGCGGGTCGTCGGGCTGACCGAGCCGCCGTCCCGCGGACCGCTCCAGCGCGCCGAGGTGCTCGGAGATCTCGCGGGCCAGGGTGTCCGGCTCGGCGCCGGTGGCCAGGAAGGCCCGGCAGGCCTCGGTGGTCACGGTGAAGCCGGATGGGACGGGCAGGCCCAGGCGGGTCATCTCGGCCAGGTTCGCGCCCTTGCCGCCGAGCAGGTCGGCCAGGTCACGGCCGCCTTCCGCGAAGTCGTACACGTAACGCGCCATGACACCGGTCTCCTCGGTCGGACGGCTGACTGAATACCTCACCAGCGTCCTGCCGCCGGGACCGGAGGCGGCAGGTGCCGTCGGTCCCCTCCACCGGGCCGGTCGGCCCAGGCAATGTCGTCCCCCGGCACGGCCGCGCCCCTGACGGCCCGGCGCGGCACGAGCGCCGAACGACAGCGGCCAGGGTCCGGGCCGGACCCGCCGACCGGCGGGAGAGGCCCCGAAGCGGAGTCCCGGGCGCGCGTCTGGATCTACTACCGCGCGCCCTTGCCGACCACTACCGTGAGTCATGACCGGGCCGGTGGATGTCCGTGCGTCGAGGGGACCTGGAGGAGTACCGGTGGGAAGCCCCGAGGAGGCTCGCGTACGGCTGCCGCAGTTGCGGCTGGACGAACTGTTGGAGGAGCTGCAAGCGCGTCTGGACGCGGCTCGCGGCACGCGTGACCGGGTCCACAGCCTTCTGGAGGCGGTGCTTTCGGTCGGCCGAGAGCTGGACCTGGAGCAGGCCCTGCACCGCATCGTGGAGGCGGCCGCGATACTGGTCGACGCTGAGTACGCGGCGCTGGGCGTGATCGGCCCGGACGGCAGGCGTCTTTCGGCCTTCCACACGGTCGGGGTGAGCAAGGAGCAGATCGCCGCTATCGGCCCGTACCCGGAGGGCCACGGAATCCTGGGGGAACTGATCCGGCACCCCGAGCCGCTGCGGCTGGCGAAGATCTCCGACCACCCGGCCTCGTACGGCTTCCCCGCGCACCACCCGCCGATGAACACCTTCCTCGGCGTCCCGATCCGGGTGCGCGAGCAGGTCTTCGGCCACCTGTACCTGACCGAGAAGCGGGGCGGGGCCCAGTTCGACGAGGAGGACGTCTCGGTCACCCTCACGCTGGCGGTGGCGGCCGGCGTCGCCATCGACAACGCGCGTCTGTACGAGGAGTCCCGGCTGCGGGAACGCTGGCTGCGGGCGAACGCCGAGATCACGCACAGCCTGATGTCCGGGAGCGACCCGGCCGAGGTTCTCGCCCTGATCGCCGAGCGGGCCGGCGAGATCACCGGGTCCGCCCTGGCGGCGGTCGCGCTGCCCATGGAGGACACCGCGTCACTCGCCGTGGAGATCGCCGTCGGTGTGGACTCCGAGGCGCACCGGGGGCTTGTGCTGCCGATGGACAGGAGCCTGATGGGGCTGGCCTTCGCCGGCGAGGCCCCGGTCACCAGCGAGGACGTCGCCCACGACGAGCGCATCTCGCTGGAACCGCCGCGATTCGGCGGACTCGGCCCCGCTGTCGCCGTGCCCATCGGCACCGGCGAGGCGGGCGCGCGAGGCGTCGTGCTGCTGGCGCGTGAAGCCGGCCGGCCGGGGTTCACGGTGACGGAGACCGAGACGCTGCAGAGCTTCGCCGCGCAGGCCGCCATCGCGATGGAGCTGGCGGAACGCCGCCAGGACGCGGCGGCGGTCGCGGTGCTCATGGATCGTGACCGGATCGCTCGTGACCTGCACGACCTGGCCATCCAGCGGCTCTTCGCCACCGGCATGACGCTCCAGAGCGCCGGCCGTTTGATCGAGCACGAGGAGGCCGCCGAGCGCGTGGTGCGCGCGGTCGACGACCTGGACGAGACCATCAAGATCATCAGGTCGACGATCTTCGGCCTGCGCACCCGCGAGGGCGCGGGGGAGGCCGGCCTTCGCGCTCGTGCCGTACGGGTGGTCGGGGAGGCGGCGCCGGTGCTGGGCTTCGCCCCCAGCGTCAGGATGGAAGGCCTGCTGGACACCGACGTGCCCAGGGAGATCGCCGATCATCTGGTGGCGGTGCTCTCCGAGGCCCTGACCAACATCGCCCGGCACGCCCACGCGGACCGCGCCGACGTGCTCCTGGCGACGGACGGACGGGAGATCCGGCTGTCGGTCACGGACAACGGCGTGGGCATCCCGGCCGACGGCCGCCGCAGTGGGCTGCGCAACATGGCAGAGCGCGCCGAGCAGTTGGGCGGCCGACTGGAGCTGACGGAGCCCGAGGGCGGCGGCACCGCGCTGGTGTGGCGGGTGCCGGCGCAGAAGGCGTGAGCCTCAGGGCAGGGATGCGAGGGCAGGCGTCAGTGGGCGGCTTCCAGTGCCGACCGGACCGAATCGCGGTAGCGCGGACGCCGGCCCGGCGACGTCCGGGGCCATGTGCGGGTTCAGCCACAGCAGCAGCAGCGCCATCCCGGAGAATGCCGTCGCGCTCGCCGGCACGATGCGGCGCAGCGGACGGTTCTCCCTCAACGTGTGCACGACGGCCTCACAGCTCGAAGGACTCGTGATGGATGCGGTGGGCCGGGACTCCGGCGGCGCGCAGCGCCTCGTACAGGTCCTGTGTGAATCCGCGCGGGCCGCACAGGTACACGTCGTGGGCGTCCAGGTCGGGCCCCAC
>NZ_JBMNDR010000012.1:58288-132486 GCF_052543235.1 Streptomyces sp. SAS_272
CCCCCCGACACGGGCGGGAAGGACGCCATCCGCTTCTCGCGGATCCTGATTGCGCGGTGCGCGGCTTTCGACGGCCGCTCCTCCGCGCCTCTGCCGGGTCCTTCCCGCCGCGTCCAGCACATCACCCGGACCGCATGGCGCGCCAGGGCCGACCGGCCCCACTCGGGGGGAGAGCGGACGCCGTCGTACCACCAGGGGGTCTCGTTCCGCCCCTGACCTCTTCGCCCCGGCCGCGGCCGGACGGCCTCGCGGACCGGGGACCTTGCGCGTGCTCGTCCGGCCCGTTCGGCTCATGTGGCCGCGCCGGCGGTGCAGTTGGCTGGTGGCAGGAGAAGGATCCGACCAGGGAGGGCGAGCACCGTGGGTACGAGTCTCACACCGGAGTTCTGGGAGCGGTTTGCGGTACTGCTCGTGCTGGCCGTGGGCCTGACGTGTGTCCTTGCCGCGGCTCTCGACCGCGTCGCCGCCCGGCTGCTGAGGCGTCCGGCCCGCCGGTCGCCGTCGCGGTCGCCATACCGGTCGCAGCGCAGCGACCACTGCATGTCGATGCACTCCTGACGCATCCGGCGCACGACGTTCTCGAGGGCCGGGGATCCGCTCCCCGGCCCGTCGTACCGGACCGCGGCACCGGTACCTGGGCCGGTCGGCTCCCCGACCGGGACCTCTGGCCCCTCCTGCGGCACGCGCGCGGCTCGAAAACTGACGTTGCATCCCCGAAGGAGGACCGCACATGCCCGCCATCATCGTTGGTCTCGACGGCTCGCCGGAAAGCCTTGCCGCTGCGGAATGGGCCGCTCGCGAAGCGATCCAACGAGAGGAACTCCTGTGTCTCCTGCACGTCGGAGACCCGCTGGGTTCCCTTTACATCCCCTACATGGGCGTTCCGGCACCGGGTGCGGTCCAAGCGCTGCGCGACTGGTCCGCCCATCTGCTGCGCGAGGCGCAGTCCCGGCTCACCGAGCGCCACCCCGGTCTGCGGATCACCACGCGGCAGACCGAGGCGGAGGCCGTCCCGGCCCTGCTGGCCGCCGCTGAGGACACCGAACTGCTGGTCCTCGGCTCGCGGGCACTCGGCACGGTGACCGGTTTCCTGCTCGGCTCCGTCGCCCTCGCGGTCGTGGCGCGCACCGACCGGCCGGTCGTCCTCGTACGGGCCGGTGAGCACGCCGAGGACGAGCATCTCCCGGACGCCGCGGGCGCCGCGTCGGGCACCACTCCGTATCGTGAGGTGGTGCTGGGGCTGGATGTGGAGGAACCGGGCGACGCCGTCGTCGAGTTCGCCTTCGAGACCGCCCGCCGGCGCGTGACCGGCCTGAGGGTCGTCCACGGCTGGAATCCGGCGACGGCCTACGGCTACGGCGCCTTTGTCGACTCCGGTCTCACCGCCGACATGGCCGAGGAGACACGGCACGGCCTGAACGATGTCCTGCGCCCGTGGAAGGAGAAGTTCCCCGAGGTGGAGGTGCGCGCGCAGGCCGTCATCGGCAGCGCGGGCCGCCACCTGGTGCACGCTTCGCGGGACGCGTCGCTGGTAGTCGTCGGGCGCAAGAGGCGCCACGCGCTGGTCGGCAGCCATATCGGCCCGGTGGCGCACGCGGTGCTGCACCATGCGACCGCGCCGGTGGCGGTGGTGCCGCACGACTGATCCGGGCCGGGAGGCGGAGGCGTCCGCGCAGTTCCGGGACGTTGCTCGGAGTGCCACGGTCCTGGTCCCCGGGGGGAGAAGGCGGGGACCAGGATCATCCAGGTGCGGCGCGGCTGACAGGGCCCGCCGGGCCGCATCAGGTGTGCGCGGCCGGTGTTCCGTCGGTCGCCGCACACCGCTGCCCTGCACGGCGGTCCTCGCAGTCCCCGGGGGTCGGCTCGGGCAGTGGGGAGTCGAGGCCGGGGAGGCGGAGCGGCAGTCTTCGGACTTCGGACCCGGGGAGGACACCGTCCTACGGCCGGCGGGCGACACAGGACCAGGCGTGGATCGCTTTCCGCGCTACCGGACACCGCTGCCGCCGGCCAGGTGGCAGCGGACGTCCACGATTCCCTCGACGGCCCTCGCCAGGCGTTCGGCCACCGATACGAGCTCCGCGCTGTCCACCCATCCCGTGAGTGTCACGACCCCTTCGGACACCTCGACTCGGATGTGGTCCGCGGACAGGGGGAACAGGCGGTCGACGACCTCGTGACGCACCTCCTCGGTGAGCTCCTCGTCGTCACGCAGAAACACCTTGAGCAGATCCGAGCGGCTGACAACGCCCTCGAGCTTCCCTTCGCCGTCGATGACGGGTAGCCGCTTGACATTACGCCTGGCCATGATGCGCGCCGCCTCGGCCAGCGTAGTGGTGCCGTGGACGGTGACCGCCGGACTGCTCATCGCCTCCTCGGCGGTCAGCGCACCGGCCCTTGCCAGGTCGGACAGACGCTGCCGCTGGGTGAACCGGTCGGGAACGCCTTCCCGGAATTCCTCCTTGGGCAACAGGTCGGCCTCCGAGACGACGCCGATCACCCGTCCTTCACCCTCCAGTACCGGCAGCGCGCTGACCTCCCACCGCTCCATGAGCCGGACGATGTCCTTGAACGGCGCATCGCGGCCTACGGCGACGACGGCGCGTGTCATCACGTCACTCACCACGTGCGGGCTGATCTGCATGACTTCCTCCTCAGAGCAATCGGTCGAGGACAGTGGGCGGGCGGGGGGGTTTGGGACTTCACATGGCGCGGCGACGGCCCGCCCTGCCGTCGCGTCGCGCGTCCGACGGCAGGGCGGGTCGGAGGGCTCCGGTTCCGATCGCGGCCAGAGATGCCGCCCGTGACAGCCGGGGAGCGGCGGCGATCACTTCCGGAACTCCCGGTGGTCGTCGTTCTTGCCGAAGTAGTGCCGTTCCTCGATGAACTCCCGCTCGCCGGGGCGCAGGACCGTTCCCGGTGTCGACAGGAAGGCGATGAGCCCCAGCACGCCGACGGCCATCAGCGCGAAGCCGACGACGGAGGAGCTGTAGCCGAACACCAGACAGGCGCCCAGTACGGCGGCCGCGATCAGAAGGATGGGGATCATGACCGATGTCCTTTCTCCCCGCTGTGAACGTGCGAGGTGACCGGCGCGGCGGAGCACTGGCTCAGAGCTTGCGCAGCCAGTCGTCGGCGACGCCGTGCACGGCCAGACCGGCCGGTTGCTGGTGCTTGTCGTCGAGACGGTAGGAGAGGTGGTCGACGACATCCACGACGCCGTCGAGCCGCCGCGTCATACCGACGGCGATGGGGATCTCGCTGCGTCGTTCCAGCTGCCCGGTGAGGGTGACCACACCGTCCCGGACGGTCGCCTCGACGGCGTGCGGGGCCAGCCAAAGCGTGTTGACGAAGACCTCCTGCTGCACGTCCCGCCGGATCTCGTCGTCGGAGCGCAGGAAGACCCGGAGGAGGTTGCCGCGCGTGACGATGCCCACGAGCGAGCCCTTCTCGTCCACCACAGGCAGTCGCTCGACACGGTGTTCCGTCATGAGCCGGGCCGCCTCCGTGACCGTGGCGTCGGCGCGCGTGGTGACAGCGGGGGCCGACATCATCTCGCCGGCGGTCCTGGCCCGGCTCCCTGCGGCGGCGTGCCCTGCACGGCCGCCGAGCAGACGCCACAAGCGCGTCCGGATTCCGGTGGACCCCGGCTGCCGAGCCTGGCGCAGCACGAGGTCGGACTCGGAGATCACACCGATGACCTTCTGGTTCCCGTCGATGACCGGGAGCCCGCTGATGCGGTGCTCCTCGAGCAGACGCACCACTTCCTTGAACGGCGTGTCGCACCGTGCGGTGACGACATCGCCGACCATGAGAGCGCCTGTCCTCGTGGGCTTCATGGTTGAGCCTCGCTTTCGTGGGTGGCCGTGGTCACGCACCCCGTTGAGGGGCCTCGCCCTCAGCTTCCAGCGATGGCCGCGCGGTCCGCATGGGCCGATCGACCCCACCCGGGGCCCATCCGCCTCTCGTGCAGGCGGCCGACCGGTGCGACGGTGGAATGGACCCCTGTGCGATATGAAAGGCGGTGGGAACCATGACACTTCCCCTGGTCACGGGCATCGACGGATCCGAGGCGAGGCGCACGGCGGTCGACTGGGCGGTGGACGAGGAAGCCCGGCACGGTCGTGCGCTGCGACTGGTGCACGCCTCACGCTGGGAGAGGTACGAGCGGGCCGCGTCCCACGGCCACGACCGCCCGGCCGGGCGCGTCCTCGCGGAGAACCTCGTCGCCACCGCGGCCGAGCGCACCGGACGGCGGCGCCCGGAGGTGAAGATCACCACCGACGTCGTCCCGGACGACGCGGCGGACGCGCTTCTGCACGCACGTGACGATGCTTTCGCCCTGGTCACGGGAGCGCGCGGCCGTGGGTGAGCTGAAGGGCATGCTTCTCGGCTCCGTCGGCCTGGCCGTGGCGGCCCGCGCGCACTGCCCGGTGATCGTGGTCCGGGGTGGCCAGGAATGCCGGGCCGGCGCGCGCAAGCGGATCCTGCCGGGCGCGGGCGAGCCCGCGACCGGCGCCGAGGCCGTGCGCTTCACCTTCCGCGAGGCCGAGGCACGCGGCTGCCCTCCGGACGTCGTACGGGCTTGGCGATGCCCGGCTCACGAGAGCGCCGACGACCCCGCACTCGCGAACGAACCGGTCCGCAGGCATGAGGAGCGCGCCTCCGCCCTCCTCGATGCGCTGCTGCGGGAGGCTGCGGCGGACCATCCCGGTGTCCGGGTACGCGCGGTCACGGTCGAGGGACCGGCCCACAGCGTCCTCGTGCGACGCTCGGAAGCCGCCGACCTGGTGATCGTCGGGGCCGGGTGCAGACACGGCCGTCTCGGGCTCCAGCTCGGCCGGGTGAACCACACCCTGCTCCACCACGCGCGCTGCCCGGTGGCGGTCGTACCGCAGGCGGTGTGAACGTGGTACATGCCGGCCCCGAGGGGGAGTGATGACCGCTGCCCGGTCCCGTGAGGTGCTCGCGCCCGAACTGCCGGGCGTCGAGGCGGTCGTGTGCGACGCCGACGGAGTGATCACCGACTCGGCGAAGGTGCACGCGGCGGCGTGGAAGGCGGCCTTCGACGCCTTTCCGACCGGCTATCCGCCCGAGGACCCTGCACAGCGGCGGCCCTTCGACTCCGGCGACGACCACCTGCGGTGCGTCGACGGCAGGTTCCGCCTCGACGCCGCCGCCTTCCTGGCCGCACGCGGCCTCGCACCGGGGACGGAGACCGTGCGTGCGGCGGCGGAGGACAAGGAGCGACGGGTCACCGAGCGGATCCGCGACGGCGTCGACGCCTTTCCGGGGACCGTGCGGCTGGTCCGCGCGCTGCGGGCGGCGAGGGTGCCCGTCGCCGCCGCCTCCGCGTCCAGGTACGCCCGCGAGCTGCTCACGGCGGCGGGCGTGCCGGACCTCTTGGTCCTCGACGGCGGCGAGGCGGCCCGCCCGGCCGCCGGGAAGCCGCGGCCCGGCCTGTTCCTCGTAGCGGCACGTCGGCTCGACGTCGCGCCCGCGCGCGCCGCCGTCGTCGAGGACGCCCTGGCCGGCGTCGAAGCGGGCCGCGGCGGTGGCTTCGCCCTCGACGTCGGCGAGGACCACACCGCCGATCCGGCGACGCGCGACAGGCCCCTGCGGCACAGGGCAGAGACCGTCGTAGACGATCTCGGAGAGCTGCTCGGCGCGGGAGCACGGCGGTGACCGGCTGGACGTGGGAGTACCACGGCTACGACCCGTCGCAGGCGAGCCTGCGGGAGTCGTTGTGCACGCTCGGCAACGGCTGCTTCGCGACCCGCGGAGCGCTGCCGGAGTGCACCGCGGACGGCGTGCACTACCCCGGCACCTACGTGGCGGGCTGCTACGACCGGCTCACCACGGAGGTGGCGGGGCGCCGCGTCGAGAACGAGGACATGGTCAACCTCCCGAACTGGCTGCCCCTGCGGTTCCGCCTCGCCGGTCAGCGTTGGCTCACTCCTGACACGGCCGAGGTGCTGGAGCACCGGCAGGTGCTGCATCTGGCCTCGGGCCTGCTGGAGCGCCGCACGCGGTTCGGGCTCGGCGAGGGAAGGTCGCTGGCGGTGCGGCAGCAGCACCTCGTGCACATGGCCGACCCCCATCTGGCCGCCCTGCGAACCGAGTTCACAGCCGAGGGATTCACCGGCGACCTCGACGTGGAGGCGGCGCTGGACGGCGGCGTCACCAATTCCGGGGTCGCCCGCTATCGGGACCTGGACGGCCGGCACCTCACCCGGCTGCACACCGGGTCCGTCGAGCCCGACACGGTGTGGCTGCGCTGCCGTACCCGCACGTCCGACGTCCGTGTCGGCATGGCGGCCCGGCTGACGGCCGACGTGCCGGTCACCGACCGGCACGAGGAATCACGCGTCGGCCAGCGGGTCCGCCTGAGTCTGAAACCCGGCCGGACCGTCACCGTCGACAAGACCGTCGCCCTGCACACCTCCCGCGACCCCGCGATCAGCGACCCGCTGGACGCTGCGATCGACCGCGTCGGCGCCGCGCCCCCCTTCGACGAACTCCTCGAAGGGCACCTGACGGCCTGGGACCAGCTGTGGCGGCGCGCCGAACTGGACGTCCCCGGTGAGGCCGGCGACATTCTGCGGCTGCACCTCTTCCATGTGCTGCAGACCCTCTCCCCGCACACGGCGGACCTGGACGCCGGCGTACCGGCCCGCGGGCTGCACGGCGAGGCGTACCGCGGCCATGTCTTCTGGGACGAGCTGTTCGTGCTGCCGTACCTGGACCTGCACTTCCCGGAGGTCTCCCGCGCGCTGCTCCGCTACCGGCATCGCCGCCTCGACCGCGCGTGCGCCGCGGCCCGTGCGATCGGCCGCCGCGGCGCGCTGTACCCCTGGCAGAGCGGCAGCGACGGACGCGAGGAGACCCAGCAACTGCACCTCAACCCGCGGTCGGGGCGCTGGCTGCCGGACCACTCACGGCTCCAGCGGCACGTCGGATCGGCGGTCGCGTACAACGTGTGGCGGTACTGCGAGGCCAGCGGCGACGCCGAGTTCCTGCACACCAAGGGCGCCGAGATGCTCCTGCAGATCGCCCGCTTCTGGGCGGACTCGGCCACCTGGGACGAGCAGCTCGGGCGACACCGCATCCGGGGCGTGATGGGCCCCGACGAGTACCACGACGCCTATCCCGACGCACGGCAGCCCGGTCTCGACGACAACGCGTACACCAACGTCACCGCCGCCTGGGTGCTCGCACGCGCCCTGGAGGTCCTGCGGATCCTGCCCGAACCGCGGCGGCGCGAACTCGCCGAGCGCACCGGCCTGGACGACGGCGAGCTCGAACAGTGGGAGGACGTCTCCCGCACGCTCCACGTGCCCTTCCACGACGGCGTTGTGAGCCAGTTCGAGGGCTACGGCGACCTCGCCGAACTCGACTGGGAGAACTACCGCCGACGGTACGGCGACATCCGGCGCCTGGACCGGATCCTGGAGGCCGAGGGGGACACCGTCAACCGCTACAAGGCGTCCAAACAGGCCGACGTCCTGATGCTCGGCTTCCTCTTCTCGCCCGCCGAACTCCGCGGTCTCTTCGAGCGGTTGGGCCACCGGCTGGAGGACGACACCTGGCACCGGACGGTCGACCACTATCTGCTGCGCACCAGCCACGGCTCGACGCTCAGCGGGCTGGTGCACGGCTGGGTGCTGGCCCGCGCGCGCCGTGCCGAGGCATGGACGTACTGCCAGGAGGCCCTGCGCGGCGACATCGCCGACCTCCAGGGCGGCACCACGGGCGAGGGCGTCCACCTGGGAGCCATGGCCGGCACTCTGGATCTCGTCCAGCGAGGACTGACCGGGCTGGAGACCCGCGAGGGGGCGCTCTGGCTCGACCCGGTGCCGCTGCCGGAGCTGTCGTCCTACGGATTCTCCCTCCGCTACCAGGGGCACTGGGGTGTGCGGCTGCGGCTGGAGCGCGGCGGACTGGAGGTGACGGTGCCGCCGTCCGACCGCTCTCCGATCGACATGCGGCTGCCGGACCGGTCGGTCAGCGTGCAACCGGGCGAGACATGCCACCTGCTCCTTCCGGACTGACACAGGGGGCCACTGGCAGGGGCCGGACGGCCCCCGGAGGGGACCTGGCAGCCTCTGCCCCCGGGCCGGCCACGGAGAGAGGCTGGTACCGGACGACAGACCGAGCGCTGGAGGTGCCGACATGCTTTCGCCCGTTGTCGCAGGAATCGACGGCTCCGCCGAGAGCCTGGCAGCCGCTGCATGGGCGGCCCGCGAGGCCGAGCGGCGGAACCGGCCGCTGCACCTGGTACACGCCTGGGACTGGCACCCTCGCCGCCAAGAAGGCGAGATCGCGGGCGCTGCCCAGCGCCATCTGGCCCGGCGTTCACTGCACCAGGCGGAACAGCGCGCTCGAGCCGAGTGCCCCGGCGTCCCCCTGAGTGACGAGCAGACGGAAGGCCCGGCCACGGCCGCCCTGCTGAAGGCAGCGGACGAGGCCGAGCTGATGGTGCTGGGCTCCCGCGGGCTGAGCGGCTTCACGGGATTCCTCGTGGGTTCCGTGGCGCTCGGCGTGGTCGCGAAGGCAACCCGTCCCGTCGTCCTCGTCCGGGCGGACGAGGAGGCGGCCGACGAGCACCTGCCCGCGGCCGACGGGGGCGGCTCGACGGACTCGGGCTACCGGGACGTCGTGCTCGCCGTCGACCTCGACGAGGCCTGCGACGAGGTCATCGAGTTCGCGTTCGAGACGGCCCGGCTCCGGCACGCACGCCTGCGGGCCGTGCACGCCTGGCACACGGCCCCGCCCGTGGGCCTGGGCCCCGGCGACATCGGACTGGTCAGGGAAACCTGGCAGGGCGAGGAGTGGCTGGGGTTCCTCAAGGCCGTACTCCAGGTGTGGCGCGACAAGTACCCCGACGTGGAGGTCCTCGAGACGGTGGTGGACGACCGGCCCACGACCGCACTCGTGCGGGCCTCGACCGGGGCGGGTCTCCTCGTCGTCGGCCACCGCCTCGCCGAACGCCCGGTCGGCCCGCGCACCGGACCCGTCACCCATGCCGCCATCCACCACGTCGGCTGCCCCGTCGCCGTCGTTCCCCATCTCTAGCTCCCGTCCCCGGACAAGGGGGTGAAGGTCATGACAAGGTCAGTCGTGGCCGGTCCGGACGGCCTGCAAGGTGTCGGCCGCCACTCCCATCCGTGACGTCGCGGTCGCCGTCGACACCGGCCGGCCGTGCGACGACGTCCTCGACTTCGCGTTCCACGCGGCCGAACTCCGCAAGACGCCGCTGCGTGTCGTGCACGCCTGGCACGTGCCGCTCACCAAGGGCCTCCCGGGCGTCGAGGAGCGCACGCAGATCCGGACGGCGACGGAGCGCGAACGCACCGAACTGCTCGCACCCTGGCAGGAGAAGTACCCCGGCGTCGTCATCCGCGAGAACCTGCACGAGGGCCGCGCCGCCCACGTCCTGGTCCACGCGGCGGGCGGGGCCGGACTGCTGGTAGCGGGATCAGCATCGCCATGGTCGGGCCGGCAGGCTGCTCTTCCAGGTACGGCCCGGTGACCGGGAGCCGTGCGGGCGCCGCGCGCCGTCTCCTCGCAGCTGAGGATTTGTCTGCGGCGTTCGACGGCCACGCGTCGGCCGATGGACTCGGGTCCTCCGCCACCTCGGTCCTTGGGTCGGACGGGGCTCTTCAGGGTCCGACCGGCCCCTGTCCGCGCGTGTCGTGCGCGGGCACCGTGGAGCGAGGCAGAACGGCAGCAATGAGCTGCCCGCCGTCACCGGGGAGCAGCAGCTCCCTGGTCGCCGGATACCCGAGGGGAAGGGGGAGCCGTCATGAGCGGCCCTGTGCTGGTGGGAGTGGACGGCTCGACTACGAGTATGGCCGCGGTGGAAGTCGCGGCACGCGAGGCCGACCGTATGGGGGTGGCGCTTCGGCTGGCGCACGCCTGCGCATGGCCGTCCGCCTCGGTGGCGCCTGGTGTGGCTCCGTGGGATCCGGGTGGTATCCGTGGGCACGGCGCTGCGGACCGTGTGCTGGCGGAGGCCGATCGCCGGGCTCGTCGCGTCGTACCGGGCCTGTGTGTCACCCACACCGTTCTCATGGGTGAACCCGCGGCGGTACTGGAGACCGAATCCCGGCGGGCGTCGCTCACCGTCGTCGGCAGTCGGCTCGGGGGTCGGACCGGTGGCGGGCGGCGCGGCTCTGTCGCCACCCGGCTGGTCGGCCACGGAGGTTCTCCGGTGCTGATGGTCCGGGGCGGTGCGGACCCGAACGGTCCCGTGGTGCTCGTCGGCGACGGCGCGCACCTCCGTCGGCACGCTGCCGAGTTCGCCTTCGGTCAGGCAGCGGCCCGCGGGGCGGACGTGCTGGTGCTGGACGGGTTCGCGGCGCGGAGCGGACGGATCCAGGACCGGCTCCACGATCCGCTGGCCGCGTTGCGGGAGCAGTACCCTGACATCACGGTGCTGCGCCCCCGGGTCCGGGGCGGGATGCGCCGGGCGGTCATCGATGCGAGCGGGTTTGCCCAACTCGTCGTGATCGGCGCGCGGTGCCGGGGCGGCTGGAGCGCCGCCCTGCCGCCCACGGTCAGCCGAGCGGCATTGAAGCATGCGGGCTGCCCCGTCGCGGTGATTCCCGAGGAGGGGGAATCCCGGTGACCGGCGGGTGCCGATGAGACGGACAGGACTGGCAACAGCGTTGATTATTGCGGCTGTTCGGGCTGTTCAACGCAGAGTGGCCCGCGGGGAGGCAGGTTGCGGCGCTCCGGTCGGATGCCTCAGTCAATGCGCATTACGGGCAGGAGAGTTGGGCCGGCTGTGTCCGGTACGCATGGCCGGGGCGACAGGAGGAGAGGACTCACGCGATGTCGAGCACCTCTTCTACGGGGCGGCGCGGTGTGTCTGGGCCCGCGGGGCCGTACCCGAGCCGGAGCACCATCTGGACGAACCCCATCGCCGACCGCGGGTCGCGCACGACCCAACGGAGTTCGGGCCATTCCAGGGCCTGTGAGGTGAGTGACGTGGCCAGCCCGTCGAGCGTGGCCTGGAGCAGGACGCGTTCCATCGCCTGACCCGCCATCAGCCAGTCCCTGGGCCTGTCGCTCATGGTGCCCAGGATGGCGAGCTGAGGCGCGTTCTCGAACGCGGCGACCTCCCGGCCGGAGCCCATGTCCCTGCCGGCGAAGTCACGCACGGGCGCCCTGCCGTAGAGCTTGCGCGGGCCGAACGCGTACTCCGGCACTCCGTCGTTCGCCCTGTCCGAGGATTCTGCGCCCACCCGGGTCCAGCGTCGCAGCTCCTCGGACGCCGCGGCGTCCAGCGCGTCACGGCCCTCGGAGTCCTGCACCAGGTCCAGCAGCGTGTGCACATGCCATGCGTCGGGGAATTGCAGCCGCACTCCTTCCAGCAGAGCAGCTGCGCTCAGAGCGTCCTTGATGGCCTGGGGTATCGCCTCGTCGGTGAACGGCCGGCGGCTGGTGTGGCGTCGGCGGATCACGGGATACAGCGGGGCGAGATCCTCCTCGACGCCGTTCTCGATTCCGCTGGACGCCGGGTCGGTCAGCCGGACCCTCGCGAGCAGGCGCGGTTCCGTGGCGTCGGGCAGCAGCTCGGTGGCCGCGGCCCAACCTGTGTGGGCGACGGCGACACGCAGATTGAACACAGCGGCGGCGCAGCCCAGGTGCAGACCGCGGGTGGTGGGGTCGGCGCGTGGCATGGCGCGCTCGAGATCCGAGTACACCTGGAACGTGCTCTCTTCCCGCAAGAACCGGAATCTCCACGGCTGCGCGTTATGCATGGACGGAGCCGCCGTGGCGTCTTCGACCAGGCCTGTCACGGCCGTCGTCTCGAGTACGTGTACGGACACCGGACCTGTCTCCCTTCAGGGCGGACCGGCCTCTGACGGAAGGGTGACTCCCGTCTCCTCGCCTATTCTACGGCGGCGGCCGGTGCGTGCGGTGACGGCCGGCGAAGGGTTTGACTCGGCCGCGTGGCCCTTCGGAGAGGGGTGCCGGACCCATGACGAGGGCCTCTGCCGGAGCGATCGCCACCCGCTCGTACCAAGCTGGAGGGGAGGGGAGCATCGGCAGCGGCCCCATGGCGACGCCGACGCGGGGGACGAATCCCAACGACGGAGGTGGCGGCGGTGACGCTTCCCCTGGTGGTTGGCATCGACGGTTCCGAGGCGAGCCCGGAGGCGGTGGACTGGGCCGCCGATGAATCCCTCCGGCGCCACGTGCGCCTCCATGTCGTGCACGCGGCCCTTTCGGGCCACGAAGAGCCCGCCCTCGTCGCCGTTGCCTCGGAGCGGGCCCGGCGCGGCGCACCGGCCGTCCGGCTGTCCGACGAGGTGGTGCACGAGGAGGCCGCGTCCGCCCTGGTCAGGAAGGGGCGAAATGCCTTCGCTCTCGTCCTCGGGTCACGGGGCCTCGGTGATCCGGCCGGGCTGCTCCGCGTCCTGCGCGACCTCGACCGCGGGCCAGGGCCGGCCGTATGGCTGGACAGCGGCGACCGGGAGCGCTCGCGATCCGGGCGCGGACCCTGCTCGACGCGGCGGGCTCGGCGGACGTGCGATCGCCGCCAGCGGCGGTCTCGACGAGTACGCCGTGGACGAGCTGGTCCGCTCCGGAGCGCCGATCGACTTCTACGCCGTCGGCACCCGCGTGGGGGTGTCGGCCCACGCCCTGTTCCTGGACTCCGCCTACAAGCTGCACGAGTACGAGGGGCTGCCGGTGATGAAGCTCTCCTCGGGAAAGGTGACAGCCCCGGGGCAGAAACAGGTCTTCCGCCGCCCGGGACGGCCCGACGTGATCGCCCTGCGGGACGAGCGTCCTCCGCAGGCGGGCGTGCCGCTCCTGGAGACGGTGATGCGCGCAGGCCGGCGCACCGCGCAGCGTCCCGCCCTGGCGACGAGCGCGGAGCGACTCCTTGTGGATCTGGCCCGGCTCCCGCCGGAGGCCCGCCGGATCCGAGGCCCCCCGCGCCGCAGGCGGTGGCCTCCGAGCAACTGGCCACTCCTGCCGAAAAGATCCGCCACCGAATAGACGAGTCGGTCCTGGCTTCGATCCACAGCCATGCCGAGCCATGAGCCAAGACCCGCGCACCCCAGTACCCCCGGACCCCAGCGATCCGTCTCGACGTGAGGAGCAGAACGATGCCGCATACCGAGGAGTGGAAGGTCCGGCTCTACCTCTTCGAGGAAGAAGACACCACCGAGGCACGCGTGGTGCTGGACACCGGCACCACGGAGCTCACCGGCCACGGAGCCGCCCACCGCAACCCCGCTGACCCGGCCGTACCCGAAATCGGCGACGAGATGGCGGCGGGCCGCGCCCTGTACGACCTCGGTCGGCAGCTCGTGGAAGTGGCAGACCGCGACCTCGAGGGGATGAAGCTGCCAGAGGGCGGGCGCAGAGCCGGCCCCTAGCCCGGTTGGACGGCCCCGACGACGCCGGAGCATGTACGACGCGGATGACGCGGAGCACCCGAGTGGGACGGCGCCTCGACGAGGGCGGGCGGCCGCACGGGGCAAGCGGTGCCTCGGAGTCTCCGCGCCCGAGATCCGCAGGACCCGTCGGATCCCGGTGAGCTGCGGCTCACCATCGAGCCCGGACCTCACGGGAGTCGCCCGGCCCAACAGGCAGGCTTCTGAGGACCGACCGGCCCATGCGTCACGTGGCCACCGGGCGGAGAGTTGAAGTAGGTACGTACCCGACATGATGAGGAGGCGGGAGCCATGTGGCACCGAATGGTGAGCGACCTCATGACCACGTCGGTCGCGCGGGTGAACCGGGACACCGGCTTCAAGGAGATCGCCAAGCTGCTTGCCGAGCGCGATATCACGGCCGTGCCGGTCGTGGACGACGACGAACGTCCCGTGGGCGTGGTCTCCGAAGCGGACCTGTTGCGTAAGGAGGCTGCGCAACTGGATTCGGCGGGCCTGCTGCCGGTCCTGCACGCCGGGCCCGCATCCCGGGCGAAAGCTGAGGCCACGACTGCCGAGGGACTGATGAACAGCCCGGCCGTCACCGCAAGGCCGCAGTGGACGGCGGTGGAGGCTGCCCGGGCCATGGAGCGACACCATGTCAAACGGCTGCTGGTGGTCGACGAAGCCGACCGGCTGGTCGGAGTGATCAGAGCCGACCTGCTCCTCGTCTTCCTGCGCAGCGACAGTGCCATCCGCGAGGAGATCACCGGGGAGGTTCTTCTGCGCACCCTCGGGATCGCCCCCGACGCGGTCGATGTACGGGTTGTCGGTGGACAGGTGTCGCTGAAGGGCACCGTCGAGCGCAGGTCGGTCATGGCGGTCGTCGTGCGCCTGTGTCAGGGAGTGGACGGCGTGGTCGACGTGTCCGCTGCATTGCAGTACCGGGTCGACGACACCCCCACGACCCCGGAGGCCACATCACGCCGCGCCGGGCTGGCCACCTGACCGGCAACAGCGTCGTCGCGAACGTGCTCGGCGCGCTCCTGGACGGGTACACACTGCTCGGGACCGGACACGACGCCTACCGCCCGGTCCGTCTCCGGGCTGGCGGGCCTCTATGCGTGTGTATCACCCGAACCGACTCGGCATCGTTGTCCTCTTCGCCGACGGAATTGAGTGCGCGACACGAACAGCCTTGGATCAGACTCCCATCGAGGCTCTCGCATCAAGGGCTCTCGTCAGTACGGCGGTTGAGGATCAAACGGATGGCCGGAACGAGGTCGTACGCCTCGGCAAGCAGGTCCTCACTCGTCTCGCCATCGTCCCGGGCGGCGTGTGCCTGGGCCTCGCCGAAGATCTGCCGGGCCTGCTCGATGTCCGAGATTCGGCAGGTGGAGAAGTCCTCCAGGACGAACCTCGTGTCTTCCTCACCGAAGATGCGGCCCGCACCATCGGCGACGCGTTCGGGATGGAACTTCCCCGCAAGGAGGACCAGTAACGACCGGCCGGCCGACGCCGCGAGCCCCGCACGCTGCCGTAAAGCGGCTCGCCTGCCGACCGCGTACTCACACATATCCGCGACCGCAACGGACGACACCGATAAGAGAAGCGATGGGCAGCCACTGGTGGACGGACTACGCATTCCAGGCCCTCATGCGGGGACTGTACTTCTGTGCCTGTCGATGTCGGCACCCGACGTTGTCCTACCGCGCCGCGGAGGAGCGCCCGGCCTTTCCGTCCTCGGGTGGGCCCTCGCGCAGATGCGGTCTCCGTTCGGCGGCCTTCCGGTGCCAGGCGCCGTACCGCCTCGCGAGGACCACGGCTGATATGCCGTGCAGGAGGATGCTGAGTGCGACGGTGGCCGCGATCACCCGGCCGAGGAGCTGGACGCCCGGGACATGTTCCTCCACCAGGAGAAGCCCGAAGACGACGGAGGCGAGTCCCCGCGGACCGAACCACCCGATGTAGGCGACCGTGGGAAGGGCCAGGCCGCTTCGGGCCAGGGAGAGCGCGACGGGCAGCATCCGGATCACCGTGAGGCTCAGCACGGCGTAGGTGATGATCCGCCAGTCGAGGTCTTCCAGTGTCGGTCCGAGCAGGACTGCGCCGAAGACCAGGAAGCTCAAGGAGGCGAGGAGTTCGGCGAGATGCTCGGCGAGGTCGGCGGTGCCGTCGGCGGCGGCCGGTGCGTCCGCCGGCGCTTTCGGCGACCGGCTCCCCGGCGCGTCCGCCGGTGCGCTGCGCGGCAGGGAGACACCGAAGGCGAAGCCGGCCACCCAGGCGGCGATGAAGCCGCTCCCCTCGAAGACGACGGCCAGTGTGTACGCGCCCGCGGCCACGGCCAGGACGAAGGTCTGCCGCCAGTCACCATTCATCCAGCCCCTTGCGTTCGACCAGCGCAACAGCCACCCGCCGAGCCCTCCCGCGGCCAGGCCCCATGCGGTGCTGAGCACGAGCGCCCGCCAGAAGACCCCGTCGGCTTCTTCCTCCGAGGCCATGGTTCCGGGCAGAGCGGAGAGGAACAGCACGAAGAAGGGGAGCACCATGCCGTCGTTCAGGCCGGATTCGACATTCAGGCCGCCGCGCACGACTGGCGGGACACGGGGATCGGAGACCGCGGTCTTGCCGAGAGCGGCATCGGTCGGCGCGAGAACGGCGCCGAGCAGTGCCAGCTCCCACACGGTCAGGCCGGGCAGCAGGGGCCACGCCAGGAGCCAGCCCGCGCCGATCGTCAGCGGCAGACCGATCCCCAGCAGACGGCCGGGCAGGAACCCGTCGAGGCGGAGATCACGTCGGCGTACGGACATCGCGTCGGTGAACAGGACCAGAGTCAGGGTGGCCTCGACCAGGGTGAGTACAGGGCCCACGTCGTGCGTCAGGCTGAGCAGGTCGAGTCCGATCGGGCCGATGGCCACCCCGACGGCGGTGAACACCATCGGCGCCGACACGGCGGTCATGGCCAGCCGCCGGGAGAAGAGGGCGTAACCCGCCGTCACGGCGGCCACCGCCGCCCCGGTCCATGCGCTGTCAGTCACCCTGCCCTCGCCGCCGTTTCGTCCGTCTTCGTGGCCGCAGCGATGGAAGCCGTCGTTGCCGGTACGGCTTTCGGCGACCCGCACTTCCGCACCAACGACTTCCGCACCAACGACCGTCGTGGTGCGCCTGGAGCTAGGACTGCGAACTGACCTGCGAACTCGTCCAATGGAGTGCTCTACGCCTCATAACAGGTGCAGAGTCACAGCGCGTCGCCGACGGCTTGGGGACGCCATGGCCGATGGTTCTGTACGCCGGGTCGGCGAGGGAGTCCGCCGCCGTCACAGCTGAGTGGGCCGTCGTCGCCCCTGGGCTCTGCCGCCGACCCGGTCCCCGCCAGAGGCGATGCCCTGTCACGTCGGGCTCGGACCCGCTGGGCGCGCCTCGCAGGAAGCACCGCCAAGGGCGCCGTCGGCGGCAGGGCTACGCCGGGCTGCTGTCTTCCCGCCGTGGCGCGCGTCGCGTGCGGTTACGAGTGGAGGACCTTCTCCTTGGCCCGGCGGAACTCCTCGTCGGAGATGTCGCCGCGGGCCCGGACCTCCGAGAGCTTGGCGAGCTGGTCCGCCTCGCTGGGCGGGCCGGTGGCGCCGACCGTCTCGCGGATGTAGCGGTCCGTCTCCTCCAACTTGGCCCTGGCGTGCTCCTGTTCACGCCTGCCCATGTCCTTGCCCCGGGCGATGAGGTAGACGAAGACGCCCAGGAAGGGAAGGACGATCGTGAAGACCAGCCATCCCGTCTTGCCCCATCCGCTCATGGAGTCGTCGCGGAAGATGTCGACGATGACGCGGAAGAGCAGGAAGATCCAGATGACCCACAGGAAGATCCACATGATCGTCCAGAAGGCTCCCAGGACCGGGTAGTCGTAGGCCAGGTACACATTGCTGCCCATCGCTTCTCCTGTGGTGTCGTCCGTGTCGAGGTTCGCGGCGTGTGCGGGAGGGCGGCCTCAGGGCCGTTGCCGAGTCCGGTCGGGGCTCGTCGCCCCGCCCCGGCCGGTCGTCACTGCTCCTTATCTCCGGGGAGTTCCAGCCCGAAGGCGTCGCCGATGGCGCGGGCGGCGGACACGACCCGGGCGCTGCCCACCACTGGAGCGATCGCCACGAGCGTTCCCTGGATCTTCTCCAGCGACACGCCGGCTTCCGCGGCGGTGCCGATGTTGAGCAGGTACGAGGGAGCGGAGGCATCCATGGCCACCAGAGCGGCGATGCGTGCCAGCAGATACGTCTCCTGATCCAGCCCGGACCGCTCGAACGTGTCGAGCGTCATCTGGACGAGCGTCTCGAACACAGGCGCGTCGGCTTCGGCGAGGGCGGCGACGCCGCTTGCCCCTGTCGCTTGCTCAGCCATCTCAAACTCCTTCTCTGTTCTGGCGGTTTGGGGTGCCTTACGTATTCAGGATTGGCCCGGTGTGCGCCGGACCGCATCACCCGGTGCAGATGACCGGCCGACCGTCGGCGGCCGGGTGATCGTGGCTGTGCCGGAGGCCGCGGCGAGGATGCCGAGAAGGGCCAGCACGAGGACGACGATGGCGAGGACCAGCGCCACGGCCCCGGGGGTGGGGTAGTTCCACAGGGTCAGGGCGAGCGCGCCGCCGACGATGGCGGTGCCGGTCGTCCACTCGCTGTGCGCGCCCAGCCAGCGGCCGGTGGCGCCGGTGCGCAGACCGCGTCGCGCCATGTACTTGCCCGTCGCCCCGGTTCCGCTCGATGCTCCCCGTCTGACCCACCGGGCACCGCGTCCGGGCCCGTACAGATAGGCGGCCAGTGCGGTGATCACCGCGATGACCAGGACCGTGACCGTGCTGTTCTTCAGGAAGCGGAGGAAGATGTCGTAGATGTCGGCCGCGGTGTCCCGGGGCAGAGCGGTCGTGGGGACGGAGTCCAGATAGACCTGACGTATCACGGCGAGACCAATGAGCAGCACGATCATCATGACCCCGACGCCGATGGCCGCGGCCATCAGGGCGACGCGGTGCGCGGGCGCGCTCCAGACGGCGAGCGCCGCCAGGACCAGCACCACGACCGGGAGCCAGACGCCGACCACGTTGAGCAGACGCATGGCGTCCTGGGCCTCGTTCAGTTTGTCGGTTTCGAACAGGGTGATCGTCTTGTCGACGTCGGGGATCTTCGCGGCCTGCGCGAAGCCATCGTCCACCAGCTTCTGCTTGACGTTGTCGATGACGGTGCCGAGGTTCAGGTCGATGCTGCCGTCGCCGGCCTGGACGGCGCTGTCGTCCTCGCCGGTGAGGACCTTGACCACGGCGGCGTGGGCCTGCCGGTTGGCGTCGTCCCACGCGTTGGCGAACTGGTCGCTGGTCACCACCCTGTTCACGATGTCGTGGAGACCGAGTCGAGCGCATTCGTCAGTGGGCCGGTCAGCGCCTCGGCGCCGTGGACCACCTGAGGGCGCGCCCCGTCCTGTTGCAGTGTCTGGGCGACGGCCGCGGTGAATGCGGCGACGTCGACATTGTCGACCGCGCGTTTGGTGAGCCGGTCGGTCAGGGTGTTCTGCACGGAGGGCTCCGTGGCGATCGGGGCGACGGTCTGGACGTACCGGTCGGTGTCGGAGACCTCGGAGTCGACCCAGGCCGCCACCATGGCCAGCGGCGCTAGAAGGAAGGCCAGCAGCATCAGTACGGAGGCCGCCGCATAACGCAGGCGCCGGTGACGTACCCCGGCCGCCTTGCGCAGCCGTTCGTACTCGTCCCGTTCCCCGACGCTCAGAGGGGGGCCGCCGGCGACCGGACGGCCAGGACCTTCGGAAGCGGACGACGAACCACCAGAGGAATCCATGAGGGTGTTCCTTCGGCTTGGAGGGTGACGATGTGCGGAACGAAACAGACCAGCCCCACCGAGTTCGCCAGGTCTGGCGCCTACGTCGACGCTTCCTCGACCTGCTCCAGCTCCCGTGACGCCCAAGACCCCGGCGCCGGGCCGGAACGCCGGTCGCTCGACCATGCCGACGGCTGGTGTCCACGAAGCTGCGCATACTGGCGCGAGCGGTACGGCTTGCCGTCCAGCACAGCTCGTCGCCGCGCAGGAACATGGCGATGTGGCTGCCGCGTTCATATCAAGGCTGTTGCCGCCGAAGATCTCTGGCCCCGCTATGGCGACACACGCCTTATGGCCTGCGCTGTACCAAAGTGCCCACTACTTCGCTGATTCTGCGGCTCCGGCCGCTGAAGCTACTTGGCATCAGTGCAGGTCGTGAACGTGGCCTGGTGCCAACTGGCGAGCCCGGTCACAGCCGATGCCGATGCAGTCGAGGACCTTGTCGAACTGGTTGCGGCAGGCGAGCGGGCGGTGGCGCCCCGGCGGGCGGCGTCGAGCGCCAGGGCGCGCCCGAGACCGATGCGTCCGCCCGTGACGACAGCGACGCTGTCGGTCAGCGCTGACCTGGCCGTGCCCTTCACAGATCCCTTCCGGGATCAGATGGGTTCCGATGGCGCCGATGGTTCGGATGGGGGTCAGATGCCGAAGGCGCGGCGGATGACGAAGTCGAAGGCGCGGTCCGGGAGCAGCCAGCGCAGGAACATCGTGGGGGCGGCGCCGAAGCCGACCCGGTAACGGGTGCGCGGGCGGCGGGCGCCTGCGGCCTTGACGATGGTCTTGCCGATGACCGACGGAGCGGAGGTCATCTTCGCGTCGGGCTGCGAGCTGGCGGCGAGGGCCGTGGCGACGCCTTCGGCCAGGTGGGAGTACGCGCCCTTGCCGGAGGTCTCCTTGAGCGTCTCGGCGGCGATGGCGCCCCATTCGGTGCGGATCGATCCGGGCTCGACGACCACGACGTTGATCCCGAACTGCTTGGTCTCCATGCGCAGGGCGTCGCTGAGCGCCTCGACGGCGTACTTGCTGGCGTGGTACCAGCCGCCCAGCGGCGTGACCAGCTTGCCGCCCATGGAGCTGATGTTGATGATCGTGCCGCTGCGCCGGGCCCGCATGTGGGGCAGCACGAGCTGGGTCAGGTGGGCCAGGCCGAAGACGTTGACCTCGATCTGGGCGCGGGCTTCGGCCAGGGGGACGTCTTCGAGGGACCCGTAGGAGCCGTAGCCGGCGTTGTTGACCAGGACGTCGATGCGGCCCGACTCGTGGATGATGCGGTCGATCGCCTTGCGGATGGAGTCCTCGTCGGTGACGTCGAGGCTGAGGATGCGCACGCCCGCGTCGCGCAGTGCGGTCATCCGCTCGATACGCCGTGCGGCGCCGTAGACGGTGTGACCCGCTTCCCGCAGGCGGAGCGCGGTGTCGGCGCCGATGCCGGACGAGGCACCGGTGACGAGTGCGACCTTGGTGGTGCCGGACATGTCGTTGCCTGTCTTTCGCTTGTTCTCGGTGTCTTGGCGTTCTGGTGTCTTGGGTGTTTTCGGCAGGTGCGGTGCCGTGGGGTTCTGAGGCTGGGATCAGCAGCCCTCGGCCAGAGCGGAGATGGCCGCGTTGTCGCTCCAGGTCTCAAGGCGCGAGGCGTAGACCTGCTCGGAGATCGCGAGGGGCGCACTGCCGAAGAAGACCCGCAGCGGCGGCTCGGCGGCGTCCGTGACCGCGAGGATCGCGGCGCCCACGTGGGCGGGGTCGTACTGCGGCATGTCCGCCGCGGCCGCGGCCATGGCCTCCCGCACCGGCTGGTACTGCGGCTGTCCCTCGGCCCAGACGGCGCTCGCGCCGCCCCAGTCCGTGCCGTAGGCGCCGGGCTCGACGAGGGTCACCTTGACGCCGAGGCCGGCGACCTCCTGGGCGAGTGACTCGCTGAACGCCTCCAGTCCCCACTTGGAGGCGTGGTAGGCGCCCAGCAGCGGGAAGGCGGCCACACCGCCGATCGAGGAGATCTGGATGATGTGCCCGCGGCCCTGCTCGCGCAGGACGGGCAGCACCGCCTGGGTCACGTGGAACGGCCCGAGGACGTTCACCTCCAGCTGCTCGCGGAACTGCTCCGCGCTGACCTCCTCGACCGCGCCGAACAGGCCGTAACCGGCGTTGTTGACGACGACGTCGAGCCCGCCGAACCGCTCCTTCGCCGAGGCGACGGCGGCGAACACCGCCTCGCGGTCGGTCACGTCCAGCGCCAGCGGAAGTACGGCATCCCCGTACGCGTCGACCAGATCGGCCAGCGACTCCGTCTTCCGCGCCGTCGCCGCGACCCGGTCGCCCGACCGAGGGCCGCCTTCGCGAACTCCTTGCCGAAGCCCCGCCCGGCGCCCGTTATGAACCACGTCCTGCTCATGTCGATCGAGTCCTTTAGCCCTGGCCGGGGCGATTCCCGGCCGCCATCACACGATGACAAACATGTCATCGAGTGTCAACTCTGGCTACGAGTGATACGCTGGGACGATGATGGAGAAGACCAAGTCCGGACTGAGGGAGCGCACGCGACAGGCGGTACGGCGCGAGATCACGGAGGCCGCCAACGCGCTGTTCATCGAGCGCGGCTACGAGGCGACGACGATCGACGACATCGCCGAGGCGGTGGGAATGTCGAAACGGAGCGTGTTCCGGTACTTCCCCACCAAGGAGGACCTGGTGGTCGGCAAGGTCGACTACCTGGCCGAGGAAATGCTCCAGGGGCTGCGTGCCCGCCCGGCCGGTGAGCCCGTCTGGCAGTCGCTGCGCGCGATCTTCGATCTGTTGGTGCCGCACGTCGACGACCTCGACAAGGACTCCGTCGCCGCACCGATCCAGCGGGTCATCTTCAATACGCCGAACCTGCTCGGCAGCTACCTGGAGAAGCAGCAGCAGATGCAGGAGGTGGTGGTCGTCGCGCTGAGCGAACGCGCCGAAGCGGCCGGAACCCCCTGCCCGCCCGAGGACCCGACCCTGCGGGCGGTCACCGCGGCCGCCTTCGGCTGCCTCGTCGCCGCGCAGCAGGCCTGGCTCGAAAGCGGCTCCAGCGGCACCTTCGCCGACGCCGTCGACAAGGCCATGGCAGCCGTGGCCCCCCAGGCCCGACCGTAACCCGGCTGATCCTGTGAGCCTGCGCCGGTCGCCAACGCGGTCACCCGGCTGTGCGCCGATCTGGACGGGCTGCCCCTCGCCATCGAGCCGATCGCGTCCCGGCTGCGTACGTCGACGGACACGGCATGGACGCCGCATCGGGGTCGCTCGTGTACGCCGGTTCGCCGCCGCGATGACGGTGGGCCGCTTCTCCGGCGCCTTCTTTCCGAGCCGCTTCGGCCGCACCGCCGTCGTACGAGCGAGCGCCGCCGCCGGGGCGCTCGGCCTGCTCCTCGTGATCGTCTCGGACAGTCCGGTCCCCGCCGGCGCCGCCGTACTGCTGTGGGGGCTGGGCGCCTCGCTCGGCTTCCCCCTCGCGCTTTCGGCCGCGGGTGAACCCGGCCCCGACGAGACGGCCCGGGTCAGTCTCGTCGCCGTGATCGGCTACGTGGCCTTCCTCGTCGGACCGCCCGGACTCGGCTTCCTCGGCGGCCAGGTCGGTCTGCGCCCCGCCATGCCGGTGGTCCTCGCCTGCGTCGCCTGCGCTGCCTTCCTGGCCCCCGCGGTCGAGACCCGCCCCCGCCCCCGCGCCGGCGCCGCGGAGGCCGCCCCCGACACGGCCACCGCCGAGGACGTCGGGCGGGGGTAGGGCCGGAGGCTGGGGGATCGGGGCGGTGCCGCGCTCCGCCGTGGCGGTGTGACGGGACCATGGCCGTCGCCGCGGCGTCAGGCAGGCTGCGGGACGGGCGTCGCCGGAGCGGCCGCGACCTTGCGGGTCTCGCGCAGCATCAGCAGTCCGTTGACGACCATCAGCGTCCCGGTCAGGCCGTGGACGCCGAGCGCGGTGGCGACGGAGCCGTGGTGGCTCAGCACGGTGGCCATGTCGCCGTACGCGGCGAGGGCTTCCACCAGCAGAACCCAGCCCAGTGCCCGGCGGTGGCCCGTCACCAGCAGGACGCCCAGGACCAGGGCCAGGACGACGTCGCGGATTCCCTTGACGACGAGGAAGCCGTCGCCGTCGCCGGACGGCCGGCTCGGCAGGCCGAAGCCCGTGGCCGTCGTCTCCGGGCTCAGGATGAACTCCGTCCCGAACCAGAGGATGAAGAGGACGAAGGCGGCGGTCAGAACGGTGTTGATCTTCTTCAGTGGCACGGTTCTCCCTGCGAGTCTCGTCAGTCGGCTGAGCTTCGTGGTGAGCGTCGTGGGGCCTGTCGCGTTGCGGGTGTGTCCGCGGGATCAGGTGAGGGCGGCGACGAGCAGGCCGAAGGCGGCGATGAGGACGGCGACGCGGACGTAGTGGTAGCGGTTCCAGCGGTCCGTCTGCTCTTTCCAGTCGGCGGGCCGGTTCTCCGGGGTCCACGTCTTGTTCCGGTTGTTGATCGGGACGAGCAGCAGCAGCGACATGACCACGCTGAGGATCAGCAGCGCGCCGGCGGTGACGACGAGGCCGGCGCCGGGGTGGTGCCGTCCGGCGAGGGCCCAGACCGCGACGAGGGCGAGCGAAGTGAGGTACCAGACCGGCATCACGGCGCCGAGCATCCGGCCCCCGTGGGCGCGGCCGAGTTGGCCGCTGTCCTCCGGGAGGGCGTTGAAGATCGGGTTCATGACGAAGGCGACGGAGAACTCCACCCCCACCATCACGCCGAAGGACACGGTCGTGACCACCTCGAGTGCGTTGAGCATGATGACCCTCTCCGGATCTAGTGGTGCTAGCGGATGAGGCAACGCTAGCGCTAATGCCGCTCGACTGTCTAGCGGTGCTAGGATCGGAGCATGTCGGTACAGGAACGCAAGCAGCGCGAACGGGCGGAGCGCGAGCGCCTCATCGTGGCGACGGCCCGCGAACTCGCCGAGCAGCAGGGCTGGGACGCGGTCACCACGCGCCGGCTCGCCGAGCGCATCGAGTACAGCCAGCCCGTGCTCTACAGCCACTTTCGAGGCAAGCGCGAGATCATCGGCGCCGTCGCCCTGGAGGGCGCTGCCGAACTGGCCGCGGCGGTGCGTGCCGCGACCCGTGCCGCGGACGGCCCGCGCGAACGGGTCCTCGCGCTCGCCCGCGCCTACCTCGACTTCGCCGCAGGCAACCTGGCGGTCTACGACGCCCTGTTCCAGCTCGACGGCGGCCTGGCGTACGCACGGGAGGACACCCCGGAACCTCTCAAGGACGCCTTCGCCGCGCTGCTGGAGAGCCTGGGCGAGGTCGCCGGGGACGGCGTCGCCCCGGGGCTGTTCACCGAGGTGTTCTGGGCGTCCCTGCACGGCCTCGCGACCCTGACCCGGGCGGGACGGCTGCTGCCGGAGGACGCCGCGCAGCGGGTGGAGCTGCTGGTGGACCGGCTCGCCGTGGTCTGACGCACCGTCCCCTCGGGCGCGCAGCCGGGGGCCCGGGGTCCTTCTGCGACTGCACCGGAGCCGCCCTCACCGTCCGCAGCCGGTCCGCCGTCACGACCTGGCCGGGGTCGGCGCGCACGGACCGGCGGCGCCCACCCGAGATCGCGGGGAACGCACGGCGCCCGGCGCTCCACGCCGCGCTCGAGCGGGCAGGGACGGAGCGACGGCGCCGTCCCCGGCTCGCGTCCGGGCTGCCGGGGGACGCGCCGGACCGTGTTCTCGGGCGGACCGCGAAGACCCCGCTCGGCGCGCGGCGGTCCAGGGCGGCCGGGTGTCGGCGCCCGCGTGCTCCGCCACGCGCCGTGTCGGCGTGCGGGTCTCGCACCCCTCCGCGCGCGGCGGCCGCACACCGACCGGGCGGCTCTCAGTCGTGGGGGACGACGGCGACGGGGCAGCGGCCGTGATGGATGGCGGCCTGGGCGATCGGTCCCAGGTGGTGTCCCGTACCGCGCCGGTGCGCGCGTCTGCCCACGACCAGCAGGTCCGCGCCCTCGGCGGCCCGCACGACGGCCTTGGCCGGACTCGCAAGCCGGATGCTCTCGACGACCTCCACCTGCGGGTACTTCTCCTGCCAGGGGCGAAGCGCATCGCCCAGTGCCTTGCGCGCGTCCTTCGTCATCTCCTCGGTGACGGCGTGGTCGGCGCCCCACGGCATGCGCGCGTGAAGCGGCACGCTGCGGCCGTGGACGGCCAGGAGGGGAGCACCCCGGGCCGCGGCGGTGTGGAAGGCGAAGTCGAGCAGCCCGTCCCCGGGCGTGTGCAGTTTCAGCGCCACGACCACGCGGGCCGGCGGGGCGGGGGCGCGGTCCTCGTCCGCCGGCTCCGCGCGGACGAGGACCACCGGCCGCTCCGCCCGTGCCACCACCGGCAGGCTGACCTCGCCCATGAAGTAGCTCTCGACGGCCTCCATCCCCCGCGAACCGAGCACCAGCATCTCGGCCTCCGAGGCCGCTTTCAGCAGGGCCTCGTGGGCGTCCTCGGCGACCAGGCTCCCGACCACGGTCAGGCCCGGGTGGCGTGACTGCAGCTCCGCCTGCGCGGTGTGGACCAGACGCTTCGCCCAGTAGTTCTGGTCGACCTCGGAGGGCAGCCGCGCGGGTTCCGGCGCCAGCAGGGGCCAGGCATGCAGCAGCCGCAGGGTCAGCTTGCGCTTCTCGGCCTCGTCGGCGGCCCAGCGGGCGGCGGCGAGGCTGGCGGGTGAGCCGTCGAGGCCCACGGTGACGACCGGTTGCATGGCAGCGGCCTCCGTCTCGTACGAAGCCGGATGCGACGGTGAGCGAGTGCGGTCGTAGGGCCTGGTGCGACATCGTCGGCATGCCGGGCGTGGGGCGTTCTCTCCCTTCGAGGAGACCCCAGTTCCCTCCGCGGCGCATGTGGACCGCAGGGACGGACCGGTCCCCGCGGCGACCGGTGGGCTTCGGAAACAGGGGAGCGGAAGCCCTCGGTGCCGTCCGGCCATCCCTTTCACACTGCCGCTATGACGGGCGACCCGGGCTTGTTCACTCCGCGCAGCGTGACCTGGCAGATGCACGACGACCCGATGATGTGGGTCGCCGGAATCCGCGCGCTCTACCTCCAGGCCCTGCATCCGCGAGCCGTACGCGGCGTCACGCAGAACTCCGACTTCCGGCGTGACGCCTGGGGCCGGCTGATGCGGACCGCCGACTTCGTCGGCACCACGGCGTACGGCACGGCCGAAGCGGCCGAGAAGGCGGGCGCCCGCGTCCGCAGAATCCACCGCAGGCTGTCCGCGACCGACCCGGAGACGGGGGAGCGGTACGGCGTCGACGAGCCCGCACTGCTGCTGTGGGTGCACTGCGCCGAGATCGACTCCTATCTGCACGTGCTGCGCCGCTCCGGCTACCCGCTCACCGACGCGGCCGCCGACCGCTACCTCGCCGAACACCGCGTCAGCGCCCGTCTGGTCGGTCTCGACCCGGAGGCGGTGCCCGCCGACCGCGCGCAGATGGCGGCGTACTTCGACCGGATCCTCCCCGAGCTCGCCGCGGGACCTGAGGCCCGCGAGGTCGATGACTTCCTGCGCCGTCCGCCCGTCCACCCGCTGCTGGTCCCGGCGCGCGCGGTGCTGTGGCGGCGCGTCGCGAATCTGGCGTACGCCTCGCTGCCGCCGTACGCCCACGCGCTGTACGGCAGACCGGCCCCCGAACCCGACGTCGTCACCCGCCGGCTGCGCGCCACGGGCGCCGCGCTGCGCTGTGTTCCCGCACGTCTGCGATGGCAGCTCCCGCCCAAACACGTTCTGCGGGCGATGGCGAGACTGGGCCCCGAAAGCCGTCCGGCACCGTACAAGGTGCGACGATAGGCCGCCATACTGAACCCTCTGGGGGAGGGCTGGAAGGCGACGGGGGCGGCACACCATGGCGGAGAGCAGACTGATCCAGGGCCGGTACCGGCTGCTGGACCGGATCGGACGCGGTGGCATGGGCGAGGTGTGGCGGGCCCGCGACGAGTCCCTCGGCCGGCAGGTCGCCGTGAAGTGCCTCAAACCGGCCGGGCCGCACCACGACCCGTCCTCGGGACGCGTCCTGCGTGAGCGGTTCCGGCGCGAGGGCCGGGTGGCCGCCGCGCTCCAGCACCGCGGGGTGACGGTCGTCCACGACTTCGGCGACCACGAAGGCGTCCTCTTCCTCGTCATGGAACTCCTGGACGGCCGCAACCTGTGCCAGCTGCTGGACGACGGCGAACGCCGGCCGCTGCCGGTGCCGCAGGTCATCGACATCGCCGACCAGGTGGCCGCGGCCCTCTCCTACACCCACCGGCAGGGCGTCGTGCACCGCGACCTGAAGCCGGCGAACATCGTGCGCCTCGGCGACGGCACCGTGAAGATCTGCGACTTCGGCATCGCCCGCCTCAGCCACGACGTGGGCTTCACCTCCCGGCTCACCGGCACCGGCATCGCCATGGGCACCCCGCACTACATGTCGCCCGAGCAGATCGCGGGCGAGGAGGTCGACCGGCGCAGCGACCTGTACTCGCTGGGATGCGTGCTCTACGAGATCGCCACCGGCCGTCCGCCGTTCGACCTGGACGACCCCTGGGCGATCCTCGTCGGACACCGGGACACCCCGCCCCGGCCGCCGCGCGAGCACCGCGACGACCTGCCGGCCCACCTCGACCGGATCATCCTCGACCTGCTCGCCAAGCAGCCCGCCCAGCGCCCCCAGGACGCGCGGGAGATCGTCCAGCGCCTCGCCGACGCCCCCGGCGCACCGGGCCGCTCGACCGCGCCCGTGCCGCGGCGGCCCGGACCGCAGGCGTCCGAGCGGCACGCGGCGGACGGCGGCGGCCCCCGACTGCCGTCCTGGACCCGGGGCATGACCGTCGGCCCCCCGGCCGTCGGCGCCGGACCGCGGGGCACGCGCCCGGACACCGGGGCGGCCCTGACCGACGAGTGGATACCCCGGCAGACCCTGGTGGCGGTCCCGACCCCGGACGGCGCGCAGGCCCCGTGAACCCCGGCCGCGCGGTGTCCGCCGGCGCGCGCCGCACGACGACAGGAACGGGCCCCGGGCCGCAGGGCCCGCCGCCGGGCCGGGACGGGGGAGGAGCCCGAGTCGCGGGGGCGCGCCGGCCCGTCGGCCGGCACCCGCCGTCACACCCGTCCCGATCAGCAGCGCCCTTGCCGCTCCCAGCCCAGTTCCGAGTACGGCCGCCCGGCGCGGATCCCTGCGACTGCCGTGCGCGCGTAGGCGACCATCGGCTCCGGCAGCGCGTCCAGCGGCCACCAGTCCCAGCTCAGACACTTGTCCGGCTCCAGCACTCGCGGTTCGCCGGCCCAGCGCCGGGCCCGGAAGACGAGCTGCAGGCGCGGCCGGACGTCGGGCGAGTCGACGACGTGCACCACGTGCACGAGCTCGACGTCTTCTGGCGCGAGCTCCAGTCCGGCCTCTTCCCCGGCCTCGCGGACGAGACACGCCACCGCGGACTCCTGCTCGCAGTGGCCGGCCAGGAAGTGGTGGTTCAGGGGCGCGAACGGCGAGTCCGGGTGGCGCAGCCCGAGCAGGATCTCGCCGTCGCGTTCCAGGTAGAGGTGGACGCCGACGGCGTTGAGGACGGTCTCCCGCACGGTCGGCTGCGGCGTAGGGGCGACGGGGGCCGCCTGGTGCCGGGCGATGACCTGCGCGGCGCCCGGCGCCATCGTCAGGTGTGCGGTGGTCGCCGCGTCGAAGAAGGCGAACATGATGCCCTCGGTGACCGGCAGCCGTGAGGGATCGCCGTCCCAGCCGCCCAGGAAGATCTGGATGCCGTCGACGACCGCGTACCGGGTCAGCCCTTCGAGGACCAGGCCCGTCTCCTCCAGCAGTTCGCGGGCGACGGCCTCCTCGGGCGTCTCCTTCCCCTCGCACGCGCCGCCGGGCAGCGACCAGAGGCCGGCGTCGCAGATCGGTTTGTGCGCGTCCCGCAGATGCAGGAGGTACTGGCCGCGCCGGTTGACCAGCAGGGCGGCGCAGTCGCGGGGCTCGGCTGCGGGCATGGCGTGCATGGCGGGCGTCCGGGCGGTCATGGGCTCCCCCTGAGTCCAACGGGCGTGCGCCTCAACGCACTTGAGGTCCCGACGATCGTAGGGGAGCCCGGACCGCACCGGCCCGCGCTCCGGCTTCCGGCTCCGACGGCCCCGAGCGGCCCGGCGCTGCCCCCTCTGGCCGACCTTGATCGGCTCGTGTTACGAAGAACCATGGCTGCACACGAGGGACACCACGGACGAGAGCGGCGCCAGGGCGATCACGACCAGCGGGATCACCGGGGCCGACGCGTCTACGACGCCGTCGTCGTCGGCGGCGGGCACAACGGCCTGGTCGCCGCCGCCTACCTGGCCAGGGCAGGACGGTCCGTGCTGGTGCTGGAGCGGCTGGACCACACCGGGGGCGCCGCCGTCTCCACCCGGCCGTTCGCCGGCGTCGACGCCCGGCTCTCGCGCTACTCCTACCTGGTCAGCCTGCTGCCGCAGAAGATCGTGCGGGATCTGGGGCTCCGCTTCCGCGTCCAGGGCCGCACGATCTCCTCCTACACCCCGGTGGAACGCGACGGACGGGCCACCGGGCTGCTCGTGGGCGGCGGCGCCCGGCGCACACGGGAGGCGTTCGCGCGGCTGACCGGCGGCGAGCGCGAGTACGCGGCCTGGGAGCGCTTCTACGACATGACCGGGCGGGTCGCCCAGCGGGTGTTCCCCACGCTCACCGAGCCGCTGCCGACCCGCGAGGAGCTGCGCCGGCGCGTCGACGACGAGGAGGCCTGGCGGACCCTGTTCGAGGAGCCGATCGGCGTCGCCGTCGAGGAGCGCTTCGCGGACGACCTGGTGCGCGGCGTCGTCCTGACCGACGCCGTCATCGGCACCTTCGCCGACGCACACGACCCCTCGCTCCGGCAGAACCGCTGCTTCCTCTACCACGTGATCGGCGGCGGCACCGGCGCCTGGGACGTCCCCGTCGGCGGCATGGGCGCGCTCACCGACGCCCTGGCCGCCGCCGCCCGCGACGCGGGCGCGGTCCTCGCCACCGGCCATGAGGCCGTGCGGATCGACACGGACGGCCGTACCGCGGAGGTCGCCTACCGCACGGCCGACGGCGAGGGAGTCGCCGTGGCCCGGCACGTCCTGGTGAACGCCTCGCCGCAGGCGCTCGCGGCCCTCACCGGCGACACGCCGCCGGCCCCCGCCGAGGGAGCCCAGCTCAAGGTGAACATGCTGCTGAAGCGGCTGCCGAGGCTGCGGGACGGCTCCGTCGACCCGCGCGAGGCGTTCGCCGGCACCTTCCACATCGCCGAGGGCTACCGGCAGCTGGCCGCCGCCCACGCCCAGGCCGCCGCCGGTGAGCTGCCCGCCGCCCCGCCCTCCGAGATCTACTGCCACTCCCTGACCGACCCGAGCATTCTCGGCCCGGACCTCGTCGAGCGGGGGTACCAGACGCTGACGCTGTTCGGCCTGCACACGCCCGCCCGGCTCTTCGCACCGGACAACGACGCCGTGCGCGAGGAACTGCTGAACTCGACAATCGCCCAGCTGGACGCCCACCTCGCCGAGCCCCTGGCGGACTGCCTGGCCACGGATGCCGACGGGCGCCCCTGCATCGAGGCGAGGACCCCGCTCGACCTGGAGCGCGACCTCGGGCTGCCCGGCGGCAACATCTTCCACCGCGACCTGAGCTGGCCCCACGCCCAGGAGGGGGCAGGCCGCTGGGGCGTGTCGACCCCGCGCGCCAACGTGCTGCTGTGCGGGGCCGGCGCGGTGCGCGGCGGCGGCGTGAGCGGCGTGCCGGGACACAACGCCGCCATGGCGGTGCTCGAAGAGCACGCCTGAGTCTGACGGCGGGCATCCGGTCGGGGAACCCGATCAGGCATCCGGCCAGGCGCCCGATCACGCACCCGTTTCGCGCCTGCGGTCAGGTATGCGGTCAGGGATGTGATCACGCCCGCGGTCACGCCCGCGGTCACGCATCGGGCGGCAAGAATCTGACGGTCTATCAGAAAAGCCCTTCCGTCGTCCGCGTCGCTGCGGCATCCTGCGCCCATGCAGACGGAGCTGAGCACACAACTGGGAGTCGAGCACGCCGTCTTCGGCTTCACGCCGTTCCCCGCGGTCGCCGCGGCCATCAGCCGCGCGGGCGGCTTCGGCGTGCTCGGCGCGGTCCGCTACACCGACCCCGACGACCTCAAACGCGACCTCGACTGGATCGAGGCGCACGTCGACGGCCGGCCGTACGGGCTCGACGTCGTCATGCCCGCCAAGAAGGTCGAAGGGGTGACCGAGGCCGACGTCGAGGCGATGATCCCCGAGGGTCACCGCCAGTTCGTGCGTGAGACCCTCGCCGCCTACGGGGTGCCCGAACTGGCCGAGGGCGAGGCCTCCGGGTGGCGGATCACCGGCTGGATGGAGCAGGTCGCCCGCAGTCAGCTCGACGTCGCCTTCGACTACCCGATCCGGCTGCTGGCCAACGCCCTCGGCTCACCGCCGGCCGACATCGTCGCCCGCGCCCACGAGCGGGGCGTCCTCGTGGCCGCGCTCGCCGGCAGCGCCCGGCACGCCCGCAAGCACAAGGACGCCGGCATCGACATCGTCGTCGCCCAGGGATACGAGGCCGGCGGCCACACCGGCGAGATCGCCTCCATGGTGCTCACCCCGGAGGCCGTCGACGCCGTCGCCCCGCTGCCGGTCCTCGCCGCCGGCGGCATCGGCAGCGGGCGGCAGATCGCCGCGGCCCTCGCGCTGGGCGCCCAGGGCGTCTGGCTCGGATCGCTCTGGCTGACCACCGCCGAGGCCGACCTGCACTCGCCCGCCCTCACCCGCAAGCTCCTCACGGCGGGCTCCGGCGACACCGTCCGCTCCCGCGCGCTGACCGGCAAACCCGCCCGCCAGCTGCGCACCGAGTGGACGGACGCCTGGGACGGCCCCGACGGGCCCGGCACCCTCCCGATGCCCCTGCAGGGCCTGCTCGTCGCCGAGGCGGTCTCCCGCATCCAGAAGTACGAGGTCGACCCCCTGCTCGGTACGCCGGTCGGCCAGATCGTCGGCCGGATGAACGAAGTCCGCAGCGTGCAGGAGGTCTTCGACGACCTCACCCGCGGTTTCGAACAAGCCGTCGACCGCGTCAACCGCATCGCCGGAAGGAGCGGCCAGTGACCAGCACACCCCCCGCGGGATTCTGGGCCCAGGCGACCCAGGACCCGGACCGCGTCGTCCTGATCGCCCCGGGCGGCGAGGAGTGGACCGCCGGACGTCTGCACGCCGCCGCCAACCGGCTGGTGCACGGTCTGCGCGCCGCCGGGCTGGAACGCGGCGACGCCTTCGCCGTCGTCCTGCCCAACTCGGCCGAGTTCTTCACCGCCCATCTCGCCGCCAGCCAGGCCGGCTTCTACCTGGTCCCCGTCAACCACCATCTGATGGGCCCGGAGATCGCCTGGATCGTCTCCGACTCCGGCGCCAGGGTGCTGCTGGCCCACGAACGGTTCGCCGACCAGGCCCGCCGTGCCGCCGACGAGGCCGGCCTGCCCGCCGGCGGGCGATACGCCGTCGGTGAGATCGACGGGTTCCGGCCGTACGCCGAACTCCTCGCCGGGCAACCCGACTCGCCGCCCGCCGACCGCACCCTCGGCTGGGTCATGAACTACACCTCGGGCACGACGGGCCGCCCGCGCGGCATCCGGCGGCCGCTGCCCGGCAAAGCGCCCGAGGAGGCGTATCTCGGCGGCTTCCTCGGCATCTTCGGCATCAGGCCCTTCGACGACAACGTGCATCTCGTCTGCTCGCCGCTCTATCACACGGCGGTGCTCCAGTTCGCGGGCGCGTCCCTGCACATCGGCCACCGGCTGGTCGTGATGGACAAGTGGACGCCCGAGGAGATGCTGCGGCTCATCGACAGCGGCCGCTGCACCCACACCCACATGGTCCCCACCCAGTTCCACCGGCTGCTCGCCCTGCCGGAGGAGGTGCGGGCGCGCTACGACGTGTCGTCCATGCGGCACGCCATCCACGGTGCCGCGCCCTGCCCCGACCATGTGAAACGGGCGATGATCGACTGGTGGGGGAACTGCGTCGAGGAGTACTACGCGGCCAGTGAGGGCGGCGGCGCGTTCGCCACGGCGGAGGACTGGCTGAAGAAGCCCGGCACCGTCGGAAAGGCGTGGCCCATCAGCGAGCTGGCGGTCTTCGACGACGAGGGCCACCGGCTGCCGGCGGGTGAACTCGGCACCGTGTACATGAAGATGACGACGGGCGGCTTCGCGTACCACAAGGACGAGGACAAGACACGCAAGAACCGTATCGGCGACTTCTTCACCGTCGGCGACCTCGGCGTGCTCGACGAGGACGGCTACCTGTTCCTCCGCGACCGCAAGATCGACATGATCATCTCCGGCGGCGTCAACATCTACCCCGCCGAGATCGAGTCCGCGCTGCTCGCCCACCCGGCCGTCGCCGACGCGGCCGTCTTCGGCATCCCGCACGACGACTGGGGCGAGCAGGTGAAGGCCGTCGTCGAACCGGCGCCGGGCCACGAGCCGGGACCCGCCCTCGCCGCGGCCCTCCTCGACCACTGCGCCGACCGGCTGGCCGGCTACAAGCGGCCCAGGAGCGTCGACTTCCTCGCCGAGATGCCCCGCGATCCCAACGGCAAGCTGTACAAGCGTCGGCTGCGGGAGCCGTACTGGGAGGGCCGGACGCGCCCGGTGTGAGCGAGTCCGGCCGACGGCACGGCGGCCGCCCCTCGGCCGAGAGCCCTCCCCGGCTGTTCGGCGAGAGTCCCCCCGGCTGTTCGGCGAGGGCGCTCCCCGGCGTTCGGCGAGGGACCTGCGTCCCCGCGGGACGGCTTCGACGGCGCTGGAGGCCGGACCCGGCTGCCCGCCGTCGGACCCGGACCTGGCTGCCCGCCGTCGGGCCCGGGCTCGGCCGCCCGCCGCCGGGCCCGGCCCGGACCCGGGCCCACGGCGGGGGCGCGGACCCGCGCCGCCGGTGTCCGGACCGGGCCGGCGCCCCCTCCCCGTCACGGCGACTTGACCTGCCCCCGCCCTCGCCCGAGGATCATGGGTCATGACGCCCGGACACGGCAGCACGGTCGACGGGGTGCTGCGGCGCAGCGCCCGCCGCACCCCGGCGCGCGTCGCGATCGAATACCGCGACCGCACCTGGACCTACGAGGAACTCGACGAGGCCGTCTCGCGTGCGGCGAGCGTCCTGCTCGGCGCCGGCCTCGCCCCGGGCGACCGGGTCGGCGCCTACGGCCACAACTCCGACGCCTACGTCATCGCGTTCCTCGCCTGCGCCCGCGCCGGGCTGGTCCACGTGCCCGTGAACCAGAACCTCACCGGCGACGACCTGGCGTACGTGGTCCGCCAGTCGGGCAGCGCGCTGGTCCTCGCCGACCCCGATCTCGTGTCGCGGCTTCCCGACGGCGTGCGCACGTCGGCCCTGCGCGACGCCGACGACTCGCTGCTGGCCCTGCTGGCCGCGGCCGACCCGTACGACGGTCCCGAGCCGCGCTCCGAGGACCTGGTGCAGTTGCTGTACACCTCGGGCACGACTGCCCTGCCGAAGGGCGCGATGATGACGCACCGCGCCCTGGTGCACGAGTACCTGAGCGCCATCGCCGCCCTCGACCTCAGCGCCGGCGACCGTCCCGCGCACTCCCTGCCGCTGTACCACTCGGCGCAGATGCACGTCTTCCTGCTGCCCTGTCTCGCGGTCGGCGCGACGAACCTCGTGCTGGACGCCCCGGACGGCGACCGTCTCCTCGAACTGATCGAGGCGGACCGCGTCGACAGCCTGTTCGCCCCGCCGACCGTGTGGATGGCCCTGGCGGGTCGCCCCGACTTCGACGAGCGTGACCTGAGCGGGCTGCGCAAGGCGTACTACGGCGCGTCGGTCATGCCGGTGCCCGTGCTGGAGCGGCTGCGCGCACGCCTGCCGAAGCTCGGCTTCTACAACTGCTTCGGGCAGAGCGAGATCGGTCCGCTCGCCACCGTCCTCGCGCCCGACGAGCACAAGGGGCGCCTGGACTCCTGCGGGCGCACGGTGCTGTTCGTGGAAGCCCGGGTCGTCGACGAGGACGGCGCGGAGGTCCCCGACGGCACGCCGGGCGAGATCGTCTACCGCTCCCCGCAGCTGTGCGAGGGCTACTGGGACAAGCCCGAGGAGACCGCCGCGGCCTTCCGTGACGGCTGGTTCCGCTCCGGGGACCTCGCCGTGCGCGACGCCCACGGGTTCTTCACGATCGTCGACCGGGTGAAGGACGTCATCAACACCGGCGGCGTACTGGTCGCCTCACGCCAGGTCGAGGACGCGCTGTACGCCCACGACGCCGTCGCGGACGCCGCGGTGATCGGGCTGCCGGACGAGAAGTGGATCGAGGCGGTGACCGCGGTGGTGGTCGCGCGCGACGAGGTGAGCGAGGAGGAGCTCATCGCGCACGTCCGGGAGAGGCTCCCGTCGTTCAAGGCCCCCAAGCGGGTGTTCTTCGTCGACGGACTCCCGCGCAACGCCAGCGGGAAGATCCTCAAGCGGGAACTGCGCGAGCGGTTCGGCTCGTGACCCGCGCGGACCTCGTCACTCCCGGGGCCGCAGGTCCACGATCCGCCTGATCTTGCCCACCGACCGCTCCAGCGTCTCGGGGTCGACGATCTCCACGGCGGCGGACACGCCGATGCCGTCCTTCACCGCCGCCGCGACGGTCCGGGCGGCCGTCTCGCGGTCGGCGGGCGTGGCGTCGCGTCGGGCCTCCGCGCGGATCGTGAGGGCGTCGAGCCGGCCCTCGCGGGTCAGCCGGAGCTGGAAGTGGGGCGCCACGGCCGGAGTGCGCAGCACGATCTCCTCGATCTGGGTGGGGAAGAGGTTCACCCCGCGCAGGATGACCATGTCGTCGCTGCGGCCGGTCACCTTCGCCATGCGGCGGAAGACGCGGGCCGTCCCCGGCAGCAGCCGCGTCAGGTCCCGGGTGCGGTAGCGGACGATCGGCATCGCCTCCTTGGTGAGCGAGGTGAACACCAGCTCGCCCTCCTCGCCGTCCGGCAGGACCTCGCCGGTGACCGGGTCGACGACCTCGGGGTAGAAGTGGTCCTCCCAGATGTGGAGCCCGTCCTTCGTCTCCACGCACTCCTGCGCCACCCCCGGACCGATCACCTCCGACAGCCCGTAGATGTCGACCGCGTCGATCGCGAACCGTTCCTCGATCTCCTGCCGCATCCGCTCGGTCCAGGGCTCGGCGCCGAAGATCCCCACCCGCAGCGAGGTGGAGCGCGGATCGACGCCCTGCCGCTCGAACTCGTCCAGCAGGGTCAGCATGTAGGACGGGGTCACCATGACGACCCGGGGCTCGAGGTCCTGGATCAACTGGACCTGACGGGACGTCATGCCGCCGGACGCCGGGATCACCGTGCAGCCGAGGCGTTCGGCGCCGTAGTGCGCGCCGAGGCCGCCGGTGAACAGGCCGTAGCCGTAGGCCACATGGACCGTGTCGCCCGGCCTGCCGCCCGCCGCGCGGATCGAACGGGCCACCAGGTCCGCCCACAGCGACAGGTCGGCGTCCGTGTAGCCGACGACCGTCGGGCGGCCCGTGGTGCCGCTGGAGGCGTGGATGCGGCGGATGCGCTCCCTGGGGACGGCGAACATGCCGTACGGGTAGTGCGCGCGAAGGTCGGCCTTGCCGGTGAAGGGGAAGCGGGCCAGGTCGCCGAGGTCGCGGCAGTCGTCGGGGTGGACGCCGGCTTTGTCGAAGGCCTCGCGGTAGAAGGGCACGCCGGCGTACGCGTGACGCAGTGAGGCACGCAGACGCTCCAGCTGCCGTGCGCGCAGGGCGTCCTCGGTGAGGCGTTCGCCCTCGTCCAGCGCGTTCCTCGTGTCCGCCATCGAGGTTCTCCCTCACCCGAATCGTGCCGATGCGGCCGACCGATCATTCGGTCGATCTTCCTGGGGATCAGTAATCCAGGATGAAGGCCGTCAGGCAAGGGTTCGGCTACGGGTTTCGCCCGGAGATCGCGATCAGGAGCTCTCCGCCAGCGCCGCCTCCCGTGCCCACCGGTAGTCGGCCTTCCCGCTCGGGGAGCGGCGGATGGACTCGGTGAGCACCAGCTGGCGCGGGATCTTGTAGCCGGCCAGCCGGGTGCGGCAGTGACTCTGGATCTCCTCCAGGGAGAGCGGCGGGGCGCCCCGGCGCACCTGGACCACCGCTGCCACATGGGCGCCCCACCGCGCGTCAGGCACCCCCGCCACCAGGGCGTCGTACACGTCCGGATGCGCCTTCAGCGCCTGTTCGACCTCCTCGGGGTACACCTTCTCGCCGCCGGTGTTGATGCACTGCGAGCCGCGCCCGAGGACCACGACCACGCCGGCCTCGTCGACCGTCGCCATGTCGCCGAGCAGGACCCAGCGCTCACCGTCCTTCTCGAAGAAGGTCTCGGCGGTCTTCGCCGGGTCGTTGTAGTAGCCGAGGGGGACATGGCCGCACTGGGCGACCCGTCCGATCTCGCCCGGTGCGACCAGCTCCTTCGTGGCCGGATCGACCACCCGGGTGCGGGAGTTGACCCGGACGCGGAAGCCGCGCTCGGGGCCCGAGTCGTCCGTTGCCGTGCCGTTGAAGCCGGACTCCGAGGAGCCGAAGTTGTTGAGCAGCATCGCGTTCGGCATCAGCGCCCGGAACTGCCGGCGGACCGTGTCCGACATGACGGCCCCGGACGAGGAGACGCTGAACACGGACGAGCAGTCCGTCCCCCGCATCGGGCCCTCGAGCGCGTCGATCAGCGGCCGCAGCATCGCGTCACCGACCAGGGAGATGGCGTTGACCTTCTCCTCCGCGATGGTCCGCAACACCTCCTCGGGCACGAACTTGCTGTGCAGGACGACCCGTTGGCCGAAGTTGAAGCCGATGAACGCGGTGAGGGTCGACGTGCCGTGCATCAGCGGGGGAGTGGGGAAGAAGGTGATCCCGGAGCCGCCCGCGGCGACCCGCTCGGCGAGCTCCTCCGGCTTCTTCACCGGCTCCCCGGTCGGCGCCCCGCCCCCCAGCCCGGCGAAGAACAGGTCCTCCTGACGCCACATCACGCCCTTGGGCATACCGGTCGTGCCGCCCGTGTAGATGATGAACTGGTCGTCCCCCGAGCGTGCCGGGAAGCCGCGCTCCGGGGAGCCGCCCGCCTCGGCGTCCGCGAAGGAGACGATGTCCGCGAAGGAGGCGACGGCCTCGCCCGCCGGGCCGACCCGTATCAGGTGCCGCAGCGCCGGGACCTGCGGCAGCGCGGCCGCCACCCGGTCGGTGAACTCCGCCTCGAAGACGAGGGCGACCAGGTCGGCGTCCCGGTAGAGGTAGACCAGCTCCTCCTCCACGTACCGGTAGTTGACGTTGACCGGCACGATCCGGGCCTTGAGGCAGCCGAGGACCGTCTGCAGGTACTCGACGCCGTTGTACAGGTGCAGGCCGAGATGCTCGCCGGGGCGGATCCCGCTGTCGAGGAGGTGGTGGCCGATGCGGTTGGCCGCGGCGTCCAGCTCCGCGTACGTCAGACGGCGTTCCGCGCCCGAGCGCGGGTGGTCCACGTGGACGAGCGCCTCGCGGTCCGCCGCCACGTCGACGACCGACTCGAACAGGTCGGCAAGGTTGTACTCCACCGTTCCTCCTGACCTCACGACGGCCTGGCTCCCAGACGGTTCGCCGGTCATCAGAGCAAAGGGCACGGCAAGTGGGAAGGGCTCCGGCGAAGAAATCTGACTGTCTGTCAGAAAACCCTTGAACTGCCATCACGCCTACTGCAACCTGTTCTCGTTCTTTCCGAGGGGAGATCTGCGATGGGCGGTACCGAACACCTCACCGTGCGGCGCGAGGGCGCCACACTGGTGCTCACGCTCAACAGGCCGGAGGCCAGGAACGCACTCTCGATCGCCATGCTCGTCGGCCTGTACGACGGCTGGCTCGAGGCCGACGCGGACGACTCGGTCCGATCGGTGGTCCTCACCGGCGCCGGCGGCTCCTTCTGCGCCGGCATGGACCTCAAGGCGCTCGCCGGCCAGGGCATGGAGGGCGAGCAGCACCGCGACCGGCTCAAGGCCGACCCGGACCTGCACTGGAAGGCGATGCTGCGCCACCACCGCCCCCGCAAACCGGTGATCGCCGCCGTCGAGGGCCACTGCGTGGCGGGCGGCACCGAGATGCTCCAGGGCACCGACATCCGCGTCGCGGGGGAGTCCGCCACCTTCGGCCTCTTCGAGGTCAGGCGCGGCCTTTTCCCGATCGGCGGCTCCACGGTCCGCCTGCCACGGCAGATCCCGCGCACCCACGCCCTGGAGATGCTGCTCACCGGACGGCCCTACAGCGCCCGCGAAGCCGCCGGCATCGGCCTGATCGGTCACGTCGTGCCCGCCGGGACCGCGCTCGAGAGGGCCCTGGAGATCGCCGAACGCGTCAACGCCTGCGCTCCGCTCGCCGTGGAGGCCGTGAAGGCGTCCGTGTACGAGGCCGCCGAGCTGACCGAGGCGGACGGGCTGGCCGCCGAACTGGCACGGGGCTGGCCGGTGTTCGACACGGACGACGCGAAGGAGGGCGCCCGCGCCTTCGCGGAGAAACGGCCGCCGGTCTACCGACGCGCGTGACGCTCCGCCGGGCGAGTGGGCGGTAAGCGCAGTTCGCCATACTGCGGGTCCGTTGTGGCTGGTCGCGCAGTCCCCCGCGCCCCCTCCGGGGCGCTCCCGCTGACGTCGGCTTCCCAGGGAGGCAGCTCCGATGCCCGAAGTGCTCAAAGCTCCGCTCGTCGTCGAGTTCCCGTTCACCCGGTCCCTCGGACCCGTCCAGAGTGCCTTCCTCACCGGCCTGCGCGAACGCGTCGTCCTCGGCGTGCGCACCGGAGACGGCCGCACCCTCGTCCCGCCCGTGGAGTACGACCCCGTCACCGCCGAGGAGCTCCACGAGCTCGTCGAGGTCGCCGCCACCGGCACGGTCACCACCTGGGCCTGGAACCACGCCCCCCGGCGCGGCCAGCCCCTCGCCACCCCGTTCGCCTGGGTCCTGGTCCGCCTCGACGGTGCCGGCACCGCCCTCCTGCACGCCCTCGACGCCCCCGGCCCCGACGCCGTCCACACCGGCATGCGGGTCCGGATCCGCTGGGCGGAGAACCGCACCGGCGCCATCACGGACATCGCCTGCTTCGAGCCCCACGACGGCGAACCCGGCCGGCCGGGCGGCGAACGGCAGGAGTCCGACGGCGAACGCGTCACCGGCATCGTCGCCCCCGCCCGCCTCGACTACACCTACTCGCCCGGCCGCGCCCAGTCCGCATACATCGAGGCGCTCTCCACCCGGCGCACCGTCGGCGAACGCTGCCCGTCGTGCCGCAAGGTGTACGTCCCACCGCGCGGAGCCTGCCCCACCTGCGGAGTCCCGACCGCCGAGCAGGTCGAGGTGGGACCGCGCGGGACCGTCACCACCTTCTGCATCGTGAACATCAAGGCGAAGAACCTCGACATCGAAGTCCCCTACGTCTACGCCCACATCGCTCTCGACGGCGCGGGCCTCGCCCTGCACGGCCGCATCGGCGGCATCCCCTACGACCAGGTGCGCATGGGCCTGCGCGTCGAACCCGTGTGGACGGACGGCGCCCGCTACCCCGACCACTACCGGCCGACCGGCGAACCCGACGCGGACTACGACGCCTACAAGGAGCTGCTGTGACCCGCGAGGAAACCCCGGGCGTCCGCGACATCGCGGTCGTGGCCTTCGCGCAGACCGACGTCCTGCGCACCACCGACGAGCTCTCCGAAGTCGAGATGCTCATGCCGGTCCTGCACAGCGTCCTGGACCGGACCGGCCTGAAGACCGCCGACATCGGCTTCACCTGCTCCGGCTCCAGCGACTACCTCGCCGGCCGCGCCTTCTCCTTCACCCTCGCCCTGGACGGCGTCGGCGCCTGGCCGCCCATCTCCGAGTCGCACGTCGAGATGGACGGCGCCTGGGCGCTGTACGAGGCGTGGACCAAGCTCCTCACCGGCGACGCCGACACCGCGCTCGTCTACTCCTACGGCAAGTCCTCGCCCGGCTCCCTGCGCGACGTCCTCACCCGCCAGCTCGACCCGTACTACGTCGCCCCCCTGTGGCCCGACTCCGTCGCGCTCGCCGCGCTCCAGGCACAGGCCCTCATCGACGCGGGCGAAGCCGACGAGAGCGCTCTCGCCGCGATCGGCGCCCGCAGCCGACGGGTCGCGACCCTCAACTCCCACGCCCAGCTGCGCGGCACGGCGCCCCAGGGCGACTACGCGGTACGACCGCTGCGCACCGGCGACTGCCCGCCCGTCGGCGACGGCGCCGCCGCCGTGATCCTCGCCGCGGGGGAACGGGCCCGTGAGCTGTGCTCGCGGCCCGCGTGGATCCGGGGCATCGACCACCGCATCGAGGCCCACTCGCTCGGCGTGCGCGACCTCACCGACTCGCCCTCCACCCGACTCGCCGCCGAGCGGGCCGGCGTCTTCGAACGGCCCGTCGACACCGCCGAACTGCACGCCCCCTTCAGCGCGCAGGAGATCGTCCTGCGCAAGGCGCTGCGGCTGGACGACAGCGTGCGGGTGAACCTGTCCGGCGGCGCCCTCGCCGCCAACCCGATGATGGCCGCCGGCCTCATCCGCGTGGGCGAGGCCGCCGCCCGCATCCACCGGGGCGAGTCCGATCGGGCACTCGCCCACGCCACGTCCGGCCCGTGTCTGCAACAGAACCTGGTCGCCGTACTCGAAGGGGATGCGCGATGAGCAAGGAGCCCGTGGCCGTCGTCGGGATCGGCCAGACCAAGCACGTCGCCGCCCGGCGGGACGTCTCGATCGCCGGGCTGGTCCGGGAGGCGGCCCGGCGCGCCCTCGACGACGCCGAGCTGACCTGGGCCGACGTCGACGCCGTCGTCATCGGCAAGGCACCCGACTTCTTCGAGGGCGTCATGATGCCCGAGCTGTACCTCGCCGACGCCCTCGGCGCGGTCGGCAAGCCCATGCTGCGCGTGCACACGGCCGGCTCCGTCGGCGGTTCGACGGCGCTGGTCGCCGCCGGTCTCGTCGCCGCCCGTGTCCACGGCACCGTCCTCACCCTCGCCTTCGAGAAGCAGTCCGAGTCCAACGCCATGTGGGGGCTGTCCCTGCCGGTCCCCTTCCAGCAGCCCCTGCTCGCCGGGGCGGGCGGGTTCTTCGCCCCGCACGTACGCGCCTACATGCGCCGCAGCGGCGCGCCCGACACCGTCGGCTCCCTCGTGGCGTACAAGGACCGCCGCAACGCGCTGAAGAACCCCTACGCACACCTCCACGAGCACGACATCACCCTGGAGAAGGTCCAGGCCTCGCCGATGCTGTGGGACCCGATCCGCTACTCGGAGACCTGCCCCTCCTCCGACGGAGCCTGTGCGATGGTCCTCACCGACCGGGCCGGCGCCGCCCGCGCCCCGCGCCCGCCCGCCTGGATGCTCGGCGGGGCGATGCGCAGCGAACCGACACTCTTCGCGGGCAAGGACGCCGTCTCGCCGCAGGCCGGCAAGGACTGCGCCGCGGACGTCTACCGCCAGGCCGGGATCGGCGACCCGCGCCGGGACATCGACGCCGTCGAGATGTACGTGCCGTTCTCCTGGTACGAGCCCATGTGGCTGGAGAACCTCGGCTTCGCCGACGAGGGCGAGGGCTGGAAGCTCACCGAGGCCGGCGTCACCGAACTCGACGGGGACCTGCCGGTCAACATGTCGGGCGGCGTCCTGTCCACCAACCCGATCGGCGCCTCCGGCATGATCCGCTTCGCGGAGGCGGCGCTCCAGGTACGCGGACAGGCCGGCGAACACCAGGTGGAGCGGGCCCGCCGGGTCCTCGGGCACGCCTACGGGGGCGGCTCGCAGTTCTTCTCCATGTGGCTCGTGGGAGCGCGACCGCCGGAGTCCTGAAAGGTCCTTCCCACGTGCTCTGTCGGCGTCCGGACCCGGTCGCTAGGCTGGCCCGCGGACGACGAACCGGGAGGAGCACGGACGTGGCCGAGAGCACCATCCAGCAGCCGCCGCTCACGGGCTGGGACAAGCCGGAGCTGGACCTCAGCAACGCCGAGTGGCAGTCCAGCAGCCGGGGGCGGGGGGATGTCCAGATCGCCTTCGTCGAGGGATTCATCGCGATGCGCAACAGCGGCAGCCCCCAGAGCCCTTCTCTGATCTTCACCCCCGCGGAGTGGGGCGCGTTCGTGTCGGGGGCGCGGGAAGGGGAGTTCGACCTGACCTGAGACCGGTCGCCCTCCGGGCCGGCCGGTCCGCCGACCGCCGCTGCGGCCCCCTCGGGGACGACCGGGGCCAGGGGTGTTCCCGGCCGCCGTGATCCCGTCGGAGCCGGCGCGGGCGACGGGTCCCGGCAGGCGGACGGACCCCGCCCTCGCGCTCGGCGAGCGGGCCCGGCAGAAGGAGACTTCGGACCGGCGGGAGCGGCCGTCCCCGGGCCGCTGAGAAACGACGGGACCGGGACGCTCCCACCCGCCGCCGAACGGCCGCGGCCACGTACCATGGCCGCATGTCGTTCCTCCGCCGCCGCAGCGCCACGCCCGCCGGGCCCGAATTCGACGTTCTGGCCATGGACCCGGGCGACTGGCCCGGCAATCTGGGCGCCGGGCTGCTGCCCGCCCCCGACGGCAGCTGCCAGGGCGTCTTCCTGCGCTACGACCTCTTCGGCGGCCGCGGCCCCGCGATGATCATCGGCAATCTGCCCGAGGGCTCCCCGGCCCGCGAGGTGGAGGAGGGGGAGATCCCCTTCGAGGTGGCTCAGCTGCTGCTCGCGCTGGAGAACGACGAGGAGGTGACCGTCGTCGGCGTCGAGGACATGCCGGTGATGCAGGGCGACAACCTGCTGATCGTGCGCCGTCTGAAGCTGTCCGAGGGCCGCATCTCCTGCGTGCAGTTCGACCGCAGCGACAACGTCCTGGTGACCATCGCCGCCTGGGACCGCCCCATCACCGACGACCTGTACGCCCTGCTGAAGCCGCTCCCGGCGGAGCTGTTCCAGCAGGGCTGAGGCAGGCAGGGTCCGGTCCCGGGAACCGGCGGGCCCTAGGAACCCGACGGCATCGCCTTCACGTCCGCGGCCCTCACGAACGCCACCCGGTGGCCGTACTGGATCTCGTAGTACTGCTCGCGGCCGACGACGAGCCGGTGCGAACCGGTGGCGAAGGCGGCCGCGTAGTAGTACTCGCCCGGCACCTTGCCGCCGACCACGTACCGCTGCCCCTTGGGCAGCCTGTACGGCAGCGCGGCGACCGGCTGGACCGGGACGCCCGCCGGGTAGGCCGACGCCTCGGGGTAGGCGCGGCCGTAGAGCGGAACGCTCGCGACGCCGTCCCTGGGCGTGACCACCTGGCCCGCCGCGGGGACGGCCGTCGGCCGCGCGGCGGGGTTCTCGAACCACGCCTTCCGGCCGAGGTACCAGATCGCCGTCCAGTCGCCCCACCGGTCCGCGACCGCGTACTGCTGCCCGGTGGACACCCGTGACGAGGTGTCGTTGAGGCCCTTGGTCGGGCCCGACCCCTGGCCGGCGTCGTCGATCAGGGCGGACTTCTCGTCGTGGTCGGCGTAGAGCCGCACCGCGCTGGAGCCGTGCGCGGCACAGGTCTGACGCCGGGCGGCGCAGTCCGTGTACACCGGCCGGTTCGCGGCGTAGTCCGGCCGGATCGTCACCAGGCCGCCGCCGCCGCCGCCGTCGGCGGTCGCCGTGAAGGGGGCGTCCAGCAGCTCGAAGTAGTGTCGCCAGTCCCAGAAGGGTCCGGGGTCGGTGTGCATTCCCGAGATGCTCGCCGCCGTCGGGCCGGGCACGTTGTCATGGCCGAGGACGTGCTGCCGGTCGAGCGGGATGTCGTACCTGTCGGCCAGGTACTTCACCAGTCGGGCGGACGAGCGGTACATGGCCTCCGTGTACCAGGAGTCCGGGGCGGCGAGGAATCCCTCGTGCTCCAGGCCGATCGACTTGGAGTTGACGTACCAGTTGCCCGAGTGCCAGGCCACGTCCTTGGCCTTCACATGCTGGGCGACATGCCCGTCGGTGGCGCGCAGCGAGTAGTTCCAGGACACGTAGGACGGGTCCTGGACCATGGTCAGCACCCCCTCCCAGCCGCCCTCGGTGTCGTGGACGACGAGATAGTCGATGTCGGGCGAGGCGGGCCGGTCGGCGACGTCGTGGTTGCCGTAGTCGTCGTCGCCGAACTGCTCGTAGGGCGCCGGGATCCACTCGCAGGACACCGTGGACGGGCATTCGGCGCCCGCCGCGGAGACGTGGCGCAGGCCGGTCCCGCGCAGCTGTGCCGTCCGTGGCGCGAGACCCGGCTGCGCGGCGAGGGCCACCGTCTGGCCGGCGTCCGTGGTGCGCCGTTCGCCGGCGCGCAGCACGCCGAACACGTCGTTCGCATAGGCGGCGGCGGTCGCGGTGTCGTCCGCCCCCGAGAAACGGGCCACCGCGCCGTACCAGTCGGCCGGGTCGGCGCTCAGGGGCTCGCCCAGGCGGCGCTGGGTGTCCGCGAGCAGGGCGGCGCCGCCCGCGATGTTGGCCGCGGGGTCGGTGCGCAGGTCCTCGGCGGCGAGGCCGGCGAGCTTCGCCGCCCTCGGCAGGGTCTTCAGACGGGCCGGGATCCGCCCGCTCGACGGCGCCTTGACGTGCGGCGCGGGGGCCGGGGGCCGGGCCGTCCGGGCGGAGTCGCCGCGCGGGTTCGCCGTGCCGGCGCCGTGGCGCGGGGCTGCGGCGAGGGCCGCACGGACGTCGGTCAGATGCATCGGGCCGTAGCCGCCGGTCACACTCGGCGCCCCGGCATGCGCGTCCCAGCGGGACTGGAGGTAGGAGACGCCCAGCAGGACGCTCTGCGGCACGTGGTACTCGGCGGCCGCGGCCGCGAAGGCCCGCTGGAGGCTGTTCGCCGGCCGGGGCGCGGCGTCGGCAGGGCGGGCGGCGCCGAGGAGCGGCAGCACGAGAGCCGCCGACGCCAGGGCGCCTGCGGCTCTGCGGATACGTCTGTGCGGTCCGGGGGGAGTGGCGGGTCTGCGCAATGCGGCCTCCTGGGACGAGAGAGCGGGGCGTGCGGGCCGACCACGGTCGGCCGGCCGGGCCGACGACCCGTCAATCATGCCCATAGCGGGACGAATTCCCTCGTCAAGACACCGCATACGTCAGTCCCGGTGCGCGGCCGTTCAGGCGCACCGGGACTGACGCTCTCTCAGCGCGTGCCGACCGCCGCGCGCACGGCCCGGCGGGCCAGCTGGCAGTCGTCGTGCAGTCGTCGCAGCAGCAGACGCTGTTCTTCTCCGGACGGCGTGGCTCCCGCGTGGGTCGCCCCCGGGGTCGTCGGGTTCGTGTCGTGCATCGAGCGCTGCACGGCCGTCTCGTAGGTGCGGATCTCGCGGGTCAGGACCAGCATCAGGTTCACCAGGAAGGCGTCCCGGGAGGCCGGGCCCGCCGACTGGGCGATCTGGCTGATCTGACGGCGTGCCACCGGCGCGTCGCCCAGCGCCGACCACAGCGTCGCCAGGTCGTAGCCCGGCAGGTACCAGCCGGCGTGCTCCCAGTCCACCAGCACGGGACCGGCCGGTGAGAGCAGGATGTTCGACAGGAGGGCGTCGCCGTGACAGAACTGGCCCATGCCCTGCCGGCCCGCGCTGGCCGCGATGCCGTGCAGCAGCTTCTGCAGGTCGCCCAGGTCCCGGTCGGTGAGCAGACCCAGCTCGTGGTAGCGGGAGATGCGGGCGGCGTAGTCCAGCGGGGCGTCGAACGAGCCGGCCGGCGGCCGCCAGGCGTTGAGCCGGCAGATCGCGCCCAGCGCGGCCCTGATGTCCGCCCGCGGCGGCGCTTCGGTGGGGTGCCGCTGCAGGGCTGCCGCCCGCCCCGGCATCCGCTCGATCACCAGCGTGCAGTTGTCCGGGTCCGCCGCGATCAGTCTCGGCACCCGCACCGGGGGGCGCTGCCGGACGAACGTGCGGTATGCCGCTATTTCGTGCCGGATCCGCTCGGCCCAGACGGGGGAGTGGTCCAGTAAGCACTTGGCGACGGCCGTGCTGCGTCCCGTCGTGCCGACCAGAAGCACGGAACGTCCGCTGCGGCGCAGCACCTGGACCGGCGCGAACTCCGGACAGATGCGGTGCACCGACGCGATCGCCGTGCGCAGCTGGGCGCCCTGGGGGCCGGAGAGGTCGAGCCTCCCGCTGAGCGGTTGCGTGCCGAGCCCCGCGGGTCGGCGCACGCCGCCCGCGCCGAGCGCGGGGGCCGCCGTTCGCGCGGGGGCCAGGTAGGGGCCGCCACCGCCCGGGCGGGTGTGCAGCGACCGGGGCGGGGCGGACACGGAGGACGATGCTGCGTACATGGGGGAAACAGATCCCTTCGTGTGCCGGACGTCAGAGCGCTGCCCCGACCGGCCCTTTCGGGTGCACCCTGGGGAATGTCCCTCGGCGACCGGGTCGGGGTGGCGCATTCCTACCTGACACCCGTCGCCCAGTGGCACACCATCTGGCGAACCCTGGCGAACCCTGGCGAATAGTCGCCCGGCAACTTTCCCGGGGCTACTGTCAACTCAGCCGAGAACCTGGGGGCTTGACGTGAGCGGACAACCCAACACCCGTCTCTCGGACCTGTTCGGCCTGGCCGGCTGGTCCAAGGGCGAACTCGCGAGGCTGGTCAACCGGCAGGCGGCGGCCATGGGCCACCCCCAGCTGTCGACCGACACCTCGCGGGTGCGGCGGTGGATCGACACGGGAGAGATCCCGCGCGATCCGGTGCCGCGGGTGCTGGCGGCCCTGTTCACCGAGCGTCTCGGCCGTGTCGTGACCATAGAGGACCTCGGTCTGGTCCGGCACGGGCGTACAGGTAAACGGCCCGGCGGCGGGAGTGCTGAACACCCCGACGGCGTGCCGTGGGCGCCCGAACGGACTGCTGCGGTCCTCACCGAATTCACGGGAATGGACCTCATGCTCAACCGACGCGGTCTGGTGGGCGCGGGTGCCGCGCTCACCGCGGGATCAGCTCTCAGCAGCGCCATGCACGACTGGCTGCACACCGACCCCACCCTCTCCGCCGATGCTCCCACCGTCGACCATCCGCTCGTCCATCATGCCGATCCCGCCGGGTTCGACCGCTACGAGGCCGCTCCCATCGGGGCGGGGGAGGTCGACGAACTGGAGCGCTCCGTCGAGGTGTTCCGGGCCTGGGACGCGGCCCGCGGAGGCGGGCTGCAACGCAAGGCGGTGGTGGGACAGCTCAACGAGGTGGGCGGCATCCTGGCCTACCGTCACCCCGCCCATCTCCAGCGACGCCTGTGGGGCGTCGCGGCCAACCTCGCCGTCCTCGCCGGCTGGATGTCGCACGACGTCGGCCTCGAACCCACCGCCCAGAAGTACTTCGTCATCGCCGCCCATGCCGCGCGGGAGGGCGGCGACCGGCCGCGGGCCGGTGAGGCGCTGTCCCGGGCCGCCCGGCAGATGGTGCACCTCGGACGGCCCGACGACGCCCTCGACCTGATGAAACTGGCCCAGTCCGGCTCCGGGGAGGAGGTACTGCCGCGTACCCGGGCGATGTTCCACACCATCGAGGCCTGGGCGCAGGCGGCGATGGGCAAGGGGCAGGCGATGCGGCGCACCCTCGGCCGGGCGGAGGACCTCTTCGTCTCCGACAAGGGCGACATCGTCCCGCCGTCCTGGATGCAGACCTTCAAGGACGAGGATCTGTACGGGATGCAGGCGCTCGCCTACCGCACGCTGGCCGAGTTCGAGCCGCAGGCGGCCGCCCACGCCCAGTACTACGCGGAGAAGGCGCTGGCGCTGCGCGTCGACGGACGCGAGCGGTCGAAGATCTTCGACCATCTGTCCATGGCGTCCGCCTGCTTCATCGCGGACGACCCCGAACAGGCGGACCGGTTCGCACGGCTGGCCCTGATGTCGATGGGGTCGAACTCCTCCCGGCGCACCTGGGACCGGCTGAGCCAGATGTACCGGCTCACCGCGGAGTACGCCGGCTACCCGAGGATCAGCGAGCTGCGCGAGGAGATCAGGCTGGCGCTGCCGAAGCAGAAGGGCGCGAAAGGGGGCGGCAGCGCCCGGGCGTGAGCGAGTCGGCTTCTGCGCCGCCGTCCGTCACCGGGTCGCCCGGCCTGCTAACGGGTCACCCGGGCGACGAGCACACAGGCGTCGTCGGTGCGTTCGGCCTCGCCGCACTCCTGCACGGCCGCTTCGACGCACTCCTGGGCGCTGCGTGTTCCGTCCAGAAGCGGGGCCAGCGCGAGGAGACGGTCGGCGGGGGCGAGGCCGTCGGTGTGGAGCAGGATCAGGTCGCCCTCACGGAGGGGCTCCTCGGCCTGCTCGTACGCGGTGCGCGGGGCGGTTCCGAGCAGGAATCCCTCCGGCGCCCGCAGCCGGCGTCCCGTCCCGTCGCGGAACAGCAGCGGGGCGGGGTGACCGGCCTGCGCCCACACCAGGGTGCGGGTCCGCGGCCGGTAGCGGCAGCACAGGGCGCTGCCGAGGACCGGTCGGACGGTGGCGTCCAGTAACTGGTTCAGCCAGGACAGCAGCCGGGCCGGCTGGGCGCCCGCCATGGCCATGCCGCGCAGGGCGCCCAGCAGCATCGCCGTGTTCGAGGTGACGGCCGGGCCGTGTCCGGTGAGATCGCCGATGCTGAGCAGCGTCTCGTCGTCGGGGAGTTCGAGCGCGTCGTACCAGTCGCCGCCGATCAGGGAGGTGCTGGCGGCCGGCAGATAGCGGGCGGCGACGTCGAGCGTGCTCGGGCCCTGGTGCGGCAGGCGCAGGGGGACGCGGTGCGGGGGCAGGACCGCCTCCTGCAGTTCGACCGCCCGCCGGTGCTCGGTCTGCGCCTGCCGCCGGGCCTGCAGCGAGTCGTGGCTCTCGCGCACCGCGCGCTGGTTGCGGCGCAGTTCGCTGACGTCCCGCAGCACGGCCCACATGGAGGCGGTGGCGCCGTCGGAGTCGAGCACGGGTTCGCCCATCATGTGCACGGTGCGGGGGGCGCCCGTCGCGCGCAGGATGCGGAACTCGCCGTCGATGGGCCGGGCGTCGACCAGGCAGTCCGTGACCATGGCGGTCAGTTTGGGCCGGTCCTCCTCGAGGACGACGCAGGGGAGTTCGTCGAGGGTGAGCGGGGGAGTGGCGGGGTCGCGGCCGAGGATGCGGAAGAGCTCCTCGGACCACACGGCTTCGTCCGTCAGCAGGTTCCACTCCGCGCTGCCGACCCGGCTGACCAGGGACCCGTCGCGGGGAGCCGCGGCCGTGGGCGGGGGGCCGGCGGGCGGCGCGAGCCGGGGGCCGTCCCGTAACTGGGCCAAGTGCGCGTCGAGGTCGTCGAGTTGGTGCCGTGCCAGATCGCACAGGGCGCGCTGCCATCGTCCCTCGGGGTCCGTCGCGTCGCCCTGGGCGTCCTGCCGTACGGCGTCGATGTCGCCCTTGAGCCGTCGGGTCTGCGAGATCAGCGCGTCCACCGAGCCGCGCGCCGGCGGCTGGGCGGCGGGGTGATCCGCGGAGACGTGGGGCGGCATGAGGCTCTCCGATGCGGGACGGTACGACGAAGGCTGACGCGAGGGCCGTTACGACTGTGGCACAGCCCGCGACGCGGTGTAAGGGATTTGGCAACACACGATTCGGTGGTGCTTCCGGCATATGCCAGTGTCTTCGCGAAGGGGTGGGGGAGTGCGGCGCGGGCGCCTCGAAGAGGCTTCAAGTCGTAGACAAAGTACGTGACTTGAGGGACTCGTGAGGGAGCTGGGGTGAGTGTCATCCGGGTGTTCGACGGGCATATGTTCTACGCTTCTGACGGTGTGACGCAGGTCACATAAATTGGTGCCGAGCAAGGCGTAATGCGATCGGCCTCCGGGAGGTCCTATGTGCATGGACACCACTCTGGAACAACCCGTCCGCGCTTGGTTGATCACCGCGGAGGACCAGGCGCTGCCCGTGCCCGCCACGCTCCGCTACGACTGCGCCGACCCGTTCGCCGTGCACGTCGACTTCCCGCCCGAGGTCTCCCTCGCGGGCGAACCGGTGACCTGGACCTTCGGCCGCGTGCTGCTGGAAGAGGGCGTGGACGGTCCGGCCGGGAGCGGCGACGTGCACATCTGGCCCTGCGGGCCGGTCCGTACGGTGATGGAGTTCCACTCCCCGCTCGGGATGGCCCTGCTGCAGTTCGACACCGGGGCCCTGCGCCGCTTCCTGCTGCGCAGCTACGCGGTCGTGGCCCGTGGCGCCGAGGACGTCGACGGCGCGGTCGACCGGGGTCTGCAGGCCCTGCTCGGCAACGTCTGAGGCCGTCCCGCTCAGCGGCCGCCGCCGGCGTACAGCCCGGGGCGCGGGGCGAGTTCGACGGCGACGCGTGCCCCGCTCCCGAGGGCCCGGACTCCGGCCTCGGCGACGGCCGAGGCCGCGTAGCCGTCCCACACGGACGGTCCGACGACCCGGCCGCGCCGGGTGGCGTCGACCCAGGTCTGCACCTCGCGGTCGTAGGCGTCCGCGAACCGCACGAGGTAGTCCTGCGGCACCTCCACGCCGGCGGAGCCCGCCGCGGTGACGAGCGGGCCGTGGTCGTCGCCGATGCGCGCGCTGCCCGCCTCGCACACGGCCTCGCAGCGCACCTGGTACCCGAAGCCGCAGTTGACGAAGACCTCCACGTCGACCAGGGCGCCGCCCGAGGTCTCGAAGAGCACGAACTGAGGGTCCAGCAGGCCCTGCGGGGCGCCGGGCGAGGGGCGCGGCCGCAGCACGGAGACCGAGGTCAGCTCCTGGCCGAGCAGCCAGCGGGCCGCGTCGATCTCGTGCGACACCGAACTGTCGACCAGCATCGCGCTCGTGAAGTCCGGCGGCGAGGACACGTTGCGGTGCACGCAGTGCAGCATCAGCGGCCGTCCCAGCCGCCCGTCGTCCAGCAGCGCCTTCAGCCTGCGGTACTCGGCGTCGTACCGCCGCATGAACCCGATCTGCGCCAGCCGCCGTCCGAGCCGGGCCTCCGCCTCCAGTACCCGCAGCGCCCCCGCCGTGTCCGGCACCATGGGTTTCTCGCAGAGGACCGGAAGGCCGCGGGCGAAGGCCGCGAGCAGCGCCTCCTGGTGGACGGGACCGGGTGAGGCGATCAGCACGGCCTCGACGCCGGGCGCGTCGAGCAGGGCCTCCGCCTCCGTGTGGACCGTCACCGCCTCGATGCCGGCCACGGCCTCCTCGGCACGCGCCGCTTCGGGGTCGGCCACGGCGGCCACCCTGGCTCCGCTCACCACACGATCCAGGCGGCGTACGTGGTCGGCGCCCATGTGCCCGGTGCCCAGTACAGCCACGCCCAGCAGGTCGCCCACGCGCCCGCCCCCTCCCGTCGACGATCACGCCGTAGCGTACGCCGCCGGGGAAAGCAGCCGAACAGGGCCGTGGCGAGCCCGCGGTCAGTAGCGCAGCACGCCCGCGATGCCGTCCATGTCGCCCAGGGTGCCGTCCGGCACGAAGCGCACCGCGGCGCCCGTCTCCAGGCACTGCTCGACGATCTCGTCGACGATGTCCTCACGGGCGTCCAGATCGCCGCTCGCGGCCGGCACGAGGTGGTCCCCGTGGTCGCGGACCGTGATCCGGTAGTTCTCCTCGACGGCCAGCAGCCGGACCCGGCCCTGCCGCGCGTTCTGCCACAGCTCGTCGACCCCGGCCGCGAACATGCGGTGCCCGCGCGCCGAGTCGAAGACCCGGGTGATCGACGCCACGTCGCGGCGGGACTCCGCGTCGAGCAGCGGGCGCACCGCCTGCCACACGGCCTCGGGCGGGCCGTGCGAGAGTCCGCCGTGCGCGACGTGCACGGCCTCGCGGGTGACGCCGCCCAGCTCGTCGAGGAGCGACAGCGCCGCCTGCTCGCCCGTGACGAACAGCGGCCGCGGATGTGTGCGCAGCACTCCGCCCACAGCGGTGTCGGCGTCGCGCAGGAAGTGGCGGGCGCCCTCGTCGCGGAACGTGCTGGGCTGGTCGCCGGTCCGCTGCATGCGCTCGGCGTCGAAGTTCGGCCGGCTCCTGACCAGGGGGAAGCCGCCGGTGTGCTCCTCGGTGACCCGGTCGGCGCCGCCGTTCCACAGGGTGACGCGGTCGGCGGAGACCGAGAGCACCCAGAAGGGACGCTCGGCGGCCTGCGCGGAGACCAGGTTGCGGGTCAGGAAGGTGTCGGAGAGCACCACGCGTTCGGGCACGGGGCGGGCGAGAGACCACACCTGGTGCTCGCCCGGCGCCGCGTAGATGACCAGGCCGTCCTCGCTGTGCGTCAGGTCGACCTCGGCCAGCGCGCGATCGAGGTGTCCCGCGACGTCGGCGCGCCGCTCGCGGGTGATCGCCGGATCGTGCTCCAGCTGTCTCTTCGCCTCCGCCACGACGTTGCGGAGCCGGACCCGGTCCTGGGCGTTGCCGGGCTCGCGCCGATGGGTCGGCGTCAGCACGGACACCGCCGGATAAGGCCGTGGGCGGCGCAGTTCGGAGAGGGCGGCGGGGCTCAGTGCGTGCTCCATACGAGCACGATAGGTCCGAATCGCGTAGCGGGCATTCGGGGCAGGACGGGCACGGGGGAGGCGTGCGTGGTCACACTTCGGTCTCCCCGGTGGCCGCCGGTGACGGCGGCCCCCGCGGCCGGTTACCGTACGCGTCAGTAACCGGGACCGCACCGCAGGAGGCATCCATGCCGCAGCTCGAAGTCGACGGCGCAGCACTGACGTACGACGACGAGGGCCCGCGCGACGGTGACGGCGTGCCCCTGGTGTTCGTGCACGGCTGGACGGCCGACCGGCACCGTTGGGACCACCAGGCGGCGTACTTCGCGGGGAAGCGCCGTGTCATCCGGTTCGACCTGCGCGGGCACGGCGAGAGCAGCGGGGCGGGCGTGAAGACGGTCGAGGAGCTGGCGCGGGACCTCCTCGCTCTCCTCGACCACCTGGAGATCGAGCGGTTCGTGCTGGTCGGCCACTCGATGGGCGGGATGATCTCGCAGACCGTGGCCCTGTCCCACCCAGGGCGGGTGGAGCGCATGGTGCTGGTGAACTCCATCGGCCGCATGACCTACAGCCGGGGCCGGGGACTGCTGATGGGCCTCTCCACCCTCGTCCCCTTCAAACTGTTCGTCGCCGCCAACATCCAGCGGGCCTTCGCCCCCGGCTATCCGCGTGACGAGATCCGCCGTTACGTGAAGTCCTCGGCGGACACCCCGCGCGAGGTGGTGATGACCCTGTACGGCGCCATGCGGGCCTTCGACGTCCTCGACCGGGTCGGGGAGATCCAGGCCCCGACGCTGATGATCCACGGCTACCACGACATCCAGCTGCCGGTGCGGCAGATGCTGCGGATGGCCAAGGCCTACCCGGACGCCGTCGTGCGCATCATCGACGCCGGTCACGAACTCCCGGTGGAGAAGCCGGCCGAGCTGACCGCGGCGATCGACGCCTTCGTGACCGTCGGGTCCGTGTAGTCCTCGCGACGTCGCCCTCGCGACGTCACCCGAAGCTGTCCGGGTCCGCCGCCTTCCAGTCCGCCTCCCACGACTGGGGCGGCCCGGCGAGCAGTTCACCCGGCGCGAGCCACTCGTACAGCTCCGCGTACGAGTGGCCCGAGCCGGGCCCGGTCCGCCGGACCAGCTGGGCGGGGGTGAGACCACCCGGGTCGCGCACGCCCATCGCGGCCATGATCCGCACCGCGTCACGGACCGTCTCGCGCTGGTAGCGCCGGACCTGGCGGGCCTTGTCGGCCACATGCAGCGCGCGGGCCCGCAACGGGTCCTGCGTCGCCACGCCGGCCGGACAGGCGCCGGTGTGGCAGCGCCCGGCCCGCACGCAGCCGACGGCGAGCATCATCGCGCGGGCCGCGTTGGTGTAGTCGGCGCCCTGCACGAGCCGTCGGACGATGTCCGAGCCCGACGCGACCCGCCCGCTCGCCCCGATCCGCACCCGGTTCCGCAGGCCGACGCCGGCGAGGGCGTTGTGCACCGTGATCAGCCCCTGGGTGAGCGGCATGCCCAGCCGCCCCGCGAACTCCGCCGGCGCGGCGCCCGTGCCGCCCTCCGACCCGTCCACCACCACGAAGTCGGGCGTCACGCCCTCCGCCGCCATCGCCCGGCAGACCGCGAGGAACTCCCGCCGCGAGCCCACGCACAGCTTGAACCCGGTCGGCTTGCCGCCCGCGAGTTCCCGCAACCGGGCCACGAACAGCACCAGCTCGCGCGGCGTCGAGAACGTCCGGTGGAGGGGCGGCGACACCACGGGCTCGCCCACCGGCACCTTCCGCTCCCGCGCGATCTCGACGCCGACCTTCACGCCCGGCAGCACCGCGCCGCTGCCCGGCGCCGCGCCCTGCGAGAGCTTCAGCGACACGCACTTCACCTCGGGCAGCGCCGCCTTGTCCGCGAACTCCCGCTCGTCGAACCCGCCGTCGGCGGTACGGCAGCCGAAGTACCCCGTCCCGATCTCCCACACGAGGTCGCCCCCGCCGCGCAGATGGTGCTCCGACAGCCCGCCCTCGCCGGTGTCCTGGGCGAAACGCCCCAGTGCGGCACCCCGGTTGAGGGCGAGGACAGCGCGCGAGGACAGCGCGCCGAAGCTCATGGCGGACACGTTCAGCAGGGCCATGTCGTACGGCTGGGAGCACTCGGGTCCGCCCACCCGCACCACCGGCGGCTCCTCGGCCGCCTCGACGGGACGCAGCGAGGGCACCAGGTACTCGTGCCCGTCGGACTCGCCCGCGGCGTCGGCCGGGCGCTCCTGGCCGACGCCCTCGGGCAGCGCGCGCGCCGTCGCGTACCGCAGACGTCCGACCAGCGGGTAGTTGCGCGCGACGGAGCGGCCGCGCTGCACGAGATCCCGGACGCCGAGGCAGGCCGCCGTCAGCAGCGGTGCGGCCGCGAACCACCACCGGGCGGACAGGCCGGCCGCCGCGAGCGTCGCCGCGGCCGCGCACAGGGTGATGAGCAGCAGCGGCAGGAACCGGCGCACTCAGCCGGCGTCCTCGTCCGGCCCGCACGAACTGCCGCTGGGCGGGAGCGAACCGTACAGCAGGAAGTCGTCGACCTTGCGGTGCACGCACTTCGACGATCCGTACCCGGTATGGCCCTCGCCCTTGTTGTCGAGCACCACGGCCGGCGATCCGAGCCGCTTCGCCGTCTCCACGGTCCAGCGGTACGGCGTCGCCGGGTCGCCGCGCGTGCCGACCAGCAGGATCTTCGGCGAGCGGAGGTCCTTGACCTCGTCCCGGATGAAGTCGGTCCCCCTGGGGCGGCCGTAGCACAGCAGGACCTCGTTGAGCCGGTACCGGCCGAAGACCGGCGACGCCTTGTCGTAGGCGGCCCGCAGTCGTTCGAGGTCCGCGGTGATCCGGGCGGCGGTGGGCCGGTCCGGGTCGTCCGCGCAGTTGATCGCCATCAGCGCCGCGGGCAGGTTGTCGAGGGGGACGTCCTCCGCGTCGACCAGGGCGCCGGGGGAGGGGTCGGTGCGGCCCGCGGACCGCGGCGGCAGCGGTACGGGGAACGGCAGCGGACGGGCGAATCCGCCGGTGGTGAACCCGAGGACCCCGCTGGGGTCGCCGCTCTCGATCAGCTGGGCCAGCGACCTCTCCAGCAGGGGCCACAGTTCCCTGCTGTACAGGCCCTGTCCGAGGGCGCCGACGAGGTCCTGCCCGGTGAAGTCGTCGCCGAAGTCGGTCGGCAGGGGATCCTCGTCGAGCGAGCGGACGAGCCGCACGACCTCCTGGCGTGCCACCCGCGGATCCTGTCCGAAGGGGCAGGCGATGTCCTTCACACACCAGTTGACGAAGTCGTCGAGCGCCACCTGCTGGCCCCGGGCACCCGCTATGCCCTGCTCGGTGAGCGGCTCGGTGAGGGTGTCGACCCCGTCGAGGACCATCCGCCCCACCTTGTCGGGGAACCGGGCCGCGTAGACCGCGCCGAGCCGACTGCCGTAGGAGAAGCCGAGGTAGTTGAGCTTTCTGTCGCCGAGCGCCTGGCGCATGACGTCGAGGTCCTGGGCCGCGTCGACGGTGCCGATGTGCGGCAGGACCGGCCCGGAGTGCTCCGCGCAGTCGGCGGCGGCCTGCTTCAGCCGGCTGAGCAGCTCCGGCGGATCGGCGATGGCCGTGTCGTCGTTCAGCGGGGCCAGCCCGCTCTCCTCCCCGTCCCCGCAGCTCACGGGGGAGGAGCGGCCGACGCCGCGCGGATCGAGGGTGACCACGTCGTAGCCGTCCGTCAGGTCCATGAACTCCTTGCCGCCGTAGGCGAGTTCAGGGACGCCCGCGCCGCCGGGGCCGCCGAAGTTGAGCACCACCGAACCGCGTCTGTCGCCCGTCGCCCGGTACCGGGCGAGCGCGAGGTCGAGCGTGCCCCCCTCGGGACGGGAGTAGTCGAGCGGCACGGTCAGCTTGGCGCACTGCAGATCCTTGGGCATGCCCTCGCCCTTGCACGCCGACCAGGTGACCTTCTGACCGGAGAACCGTGACAGGTCGGGCCGGTCGTCCCCGTCGCCTGCGCGGTTCGCGGCGACCGTCGGCAGACCCGCGCCGCCGAGCAGGGTCAGTGCGGCGGTCGCGGCGAGCGCACAGCTCCGCAGCCCGGGCCGCGTCGACAGATTGGCCAGCATCAGTGCCTCCAAGGACGCCCGCAGCGGTCCGGGAACGGCGCCCTCGATCACGATAAGCGGCAGGTGCGGACGCCGCCTCCGGGCGGCCGGGCGGGTTCCGGCGGGCAGCTCGCCGTCGGTTCCCCGCGGGTGACACCCGATGGGGTGAAAGGGCGTTCAGGCATAACCCGGACGCTTCGCCGACGTTCTATCGGGTGCGGGCGAGTGCCCGCGATTCAAGTCTGGAAGGCAGGGACCCATGAAGCGGGTTACCCGAACCGGTGTGATGGCCGTCGCCGTGGTCTCCGGCGCGATGGCTGTGACACTGCCCGCACACGCCGACTCCGCGGCGAACGGCGTCGCGGCCGGCTCGCCGGGGCTGATCTCCGGCAACGGGGTGCAGCTGCCGGTACACCTCCCGGTGAACCTGTGCGGGAACACGGTCAACGTGGTGGGGGTGCTGAATCCCGCAGCGGGCAACACCTGTGTCAACAAGGGTGGCGCCGACGCCTCCGGCGGGCGCGGCGGGCAGGGTGCGCACGGCGGGCACGGCGGGCACGGCGGGGGGCAGGGCGACCACGGCGGGGGCGGCGGGCAGGGCGGGCGCGGCGGGTCCGGGGCGTCGTCCGGCGGCGGCCCCACCGCGCAGGGCGCCATGGAGGGCTCCCCGGGCGTCGTCTCCGGCAACGGCCTTCAGCTGCCGGTGCAGCTCCCGGTGAACGTCAGCGGGAACAGCGTCAACGTCGTCGGCATCGGCGACCCGGCGTTCGGCAACGAGTCGGTGAACACTTCCGGCGAGAAGCCCGAGCAGCCCGTGCACCGGCCGCCGACCCGACACACCCCGCCCGAGCAGCCCCAGCAGCCGGGGCCGAAGGCCAACCCCTCGGCGCCGGCCGTCGAGGCCGGGACCAGGGGCCCCGAGGCCCTGTCGTCGCTGGCCCACACGGGCGCCGACGCCACGCTGACCGCGCTGGCGGGCAGTACGGCGATGCTGCTCGGCGGAGCGCTGCTGTACCGCAGGTTCCGCCCCGGCGCGGAGCGCTGACCGGGGGGCCTTCGGGCCCAGGGACCGTGGGCCCCAGGGGTGCCGGGGCCCACGGCCCGCCGCTCGGCGGCGCGGGCAAGTCGGCTCTCCCGCCCTCCCGTCCTGCCGCTATCCGGCCCGGCGGCCCCCGCCGCGCCGGCCGCCGCGCCCGGCCCCGGTGACGCCGAAGTCCTGCAACCCTCCCGCGTCGGCTGCCTGCCCGGCCGTAATTGCGTTGTGCGCGCCGACCCGGGGTGTTGGGGTGGGCGCATGGATCATGCCGCGGTACTCGCCCTGTACGACCGGGACATGCGCGAAGGCGCACGTCCCGAGAGCTCCGACGCAACGGTGGAACGGGCCGGGAACGTGGTCCGCCACGTCGGCGGGGACAGCGGCTGGAACGGCGTTCTCTGGTCGGACCTGGACGGTGCCGGCGCCGACGCGGCCATCGCGGAACAGGTCGCCTTCTTCACCGGGCTGGGCCGCGAGTTCGAGTGGAAGCTGCACGGGCACGACCGTCCGGCCGATCTCGGGCAGCGGCTCAGGTCGGCCGGGTTCACGCCCGAGCCGGAGGAGACCCTGCTGATCGGGGAGACCGGCGATCAGCTCGGCGACGCCCGGCCGCCCGAGGGCGTCCGTATCGTGCCGGTCACCGACCGGGCGGGCGTCGAGCTCATGGTCGAGGCCCATGAGAAGGCCTTCGGCCGGGACGGCTCACGGCTGCGAAACCTGCTGCTGGCGCGCCTCGCCACCGCCCCTGACACCCTCGTCGCCGTCGTCGCCCTGGCCGGGGAGACGCCGGTGAGCTCGGCGCGGATGGAGCTGATCGAGGGGGCCCCGTTCGCCGGGCTGTGGGGCGGCGGCACGGTCGAGGGCTGGCGCGGCCGCGGCGTCTACCGCGCCCTGATCGCCCACCGCGCCCGTATCGCCGCCGACCGCGGCTACCGCTACCTCCAGGTCGACGCCTCCGACCAGAGCCGTCCCATTCTCGAACGCCTCGGCTTCACGGCGCTCACCACCACGACTCCGTACGTGTACGCGCCGTGACGCGGCCGGGCCGGTCCGCCCCATGCGGCCCGGCCCGGCCGTCTTCCGGGCGTCCGGCCGTCCCTACGGCTTGGGCGCGCTCTTCGCCGCCGTGACGGTGCACAGCAGCCCCAGGACCAGCGCCAGGGCGCCGATGATGATGTTGTTCACCGCGACACCGGCGTCCGGGCTGTCGCCCACGACCCACGGCGCGATGATCATCCAGATGCCGGCCGCGCACATGGCCCAGCTCAGGCCGTACATACGGGCGGGAGCCGCGGTGAAGCCGAGGCCCAGCAGAGCGATCGCGATGCCCACGATCAGGTTGTGGGTCATGAGCGCGGGCTGACTGACGGTGTAGTGGAGGATCCACGGGGACACGGCGCAGTACAGACCGAGCAGGAACACCGGTCCGTCCACGAGTGCCACATCACGACCACCGAGCATGCGCGCGTACCGCGCCTGCATCTCGGAAACGTCGGGGTGCGTCGACATGTCACCTCTGGTGGGCGAGACGTTGGCCATGGTTCGTCTCCTTCGACTTTCCGGCCTGACCGCTTCGCTGCGGTGTGCGGTAAGTGCCGCGCATGTTCATTCTGCTCTTATTTGCTCTTTATGTGTAGAGGTGGGAGAGGCGGAACGGCGGTTCTCGTATCGTCGGTCCATGAGCGAGATCCCGAGCCCGGACGAAGCCGGACTGACGACCGGAGCGCTGGCCCGCCGGCTGGGCGTGGCGCCCACCACTCTGCGCTCCTGGGACCGGCGGTACGGCATCGGGCCCGTCGTCCGCGACGACGGGCGGCACCGGCGCTGGCGGCCGGGTGACGTGGCCGTGCTGGAGGCGATGTGCCGGCTCACCGCGTCAGGGGTGCCCCCGGCGGACGCGGCCCGGGCGGCGAAGGAGGCGATCCGCAGGACCCTCGCGGACCCGGCGGCGACGGCTCCGACGGGTCCCACGGGTCCGGACGCGGGCGCGGGTCCGGCACGCGCGGAGTCGGCGGACCCGGGCCGGGCGGACCCGGGCGGGGCGGACACGCGTCCGGTGAGCGCCGCGGGCCAGGACCGTCAGGCGGGCGACGGCCCGGGCCCTGCGCGTCCGGACGACGCCCTCCAGCTCGGCGTCGACGTACGCCAGGAGTGCCGGGGGCTGGCCCGCGCCGCCGTACGGCTCGACGCGCCGGGCGTCGCGGAGCTGCTGGACGCGGCCGTCGAGCGGCACGGACTGATCGTCGCCTGGCAGGAGGTGATGGTCCCGACGCTGCATGCCGTGGGACGCAAATGGGTCTCCTCCGGCGACCGGTACGTCGAGGTGGAGCACCTGCTGTCCTGGCACGTCTCCAGCGTGCTGCGCCGCGCCGCGCGGGCCGCGGCGTCGCGGGAGGCGGCGGGCCGGCCGGGGCCCGTGCTGCTGGCCTGCATGCCCGGCGAACAGCACAGCCTCCCGCTGGAGGCGCTCGACGCCGCGCTCGGCCGGCGGGGAGTGCCCACCCGCATGTTCGGGGCGGCCGTGCCCGCCGAGGCGCTGGACTCCGCCGTCCGGCGGCTGGGTCCGGTCGCCGTCGTGCTGTGGGCGCAGGCGCGTTCCACCGCGAATCCGCCGCTGGCCCGGCACATCGCGGACACCCGGTGGGGCGTCGCCGGCGCCCGGCGCGCTCCTGTGGTGGTGCTCGGCGGTCCCGGCTGGGCCGGACGTGCCGCGCCGGGCCTGCACCGGCCGACCGGACTGGCCGAGGCCCTGACGATGCTGGCCGGGTTGTACGACACCGCCTGAGCGCGACCGTCTCGGCACGACCTCGTTCAGCGGCGTTCCCGGGCTCGCCGGAAGCGGTCGAGGCCCGCGGAGAGCTCGACGATCGGGTCCGGGTAGTCGAGCGCCGCCCGGACCGGGGCGGGCAGCTTCCACGGCTCGTGGATCCCGGGGACCGCCACGTCCCGCAGTTCCGGCAGCCAGCGCCGCACGTACGCGCCGTCGGGGTCGTACCGCTTCGCCTGGGTGACCGGGTTCAGGACCCGGTTGGGGCGTGAGTCGGTGCCGGTGCCCGCCATCCACTGCCAGTTGAGCTGGTTGTTGGCCACGTCCCCGTCGACCAGCAGCTCGAGGAAGTGCCGGGCGCCGACGCGCCAGTCCACGTAGAGGGTCTTGACGAGGAAGCTCGCGGTCAGCAGCCGGCCGCGGTTGTGCATCCATCCCTCGTGCCGCAGCTGTCGCATCGCCGCGTCGACGATCGGGTAGCCGGTGCGGCCCGCCCGCCACGCCTCGACGTCCTGGCGCGCGGTGCGCTCCGAGCGCCAGCGGTCGTGTTTGGTGCGGTAGTCGGCGTGCGCCGCGCGGGGCCGTGCCGCCAGCACCTGACGGTGGAAGTCGCGCCAGGCGAGCTGCCGTACGAAGGCCTCGGCGCCCGGACCGCCCGCCCGGCGCGCACGGTGCACGAGCTCCACCGGCGACAGCGTGCCGAAGTGCAGGTGGGGGGAGAGCCGTGAGGTGGCGTCGCCGGCCAGGTCGTCGTGCCGGTCCTCGTAGGCGGCGATGCCGGACCGCAGCCAGGAGGCGAACCGCCGGCGTCCCTGTGTCTCGCCGCCCTCGGCCAGCGCCGGCGACAGTCCCGACAGGTCCCCTCGGGAGGGCAGCTCCTCCGAGCTGACGCCGTCCGGGACCCCCACCGGGCCGGGCGCGCGCAGCGGGGTCCGCAGCCGCCGCTGGGACCAGTGCCGGAAGTACGGCGTGAAGACCGCGAAGTGGTCCGAGGAGGACGGGACCACCGCTCCGGGATCGACCGCCGCCGTCACCGCCTCGTGCACGTGCAGACGTACGCCCTGTGCCTCCAGCGCGGCCCGCAGCCGTTGCTCGCGGCGCCGTGCGTGCGCGCTCACGTCGGCGGCCAGATGGACCTCGTCGGCGTCCGCCTCCCCGGCCACCTTGCACACCTCGTCCACCAGGTCGCCGGAGCGCAGGACGAGCCGGCCGCCCCGCTCGCGCAGGCCGGCGTCGAGGTCGCGCAGGCTGTCCGCGAGGAAGGCCAGCCGGTTCGGCGCCGCGAACCCCGCGGCGTCCACGGCCCGGTCGCGCACGAACAGGGGCACCACCTGCCGGGATCCGTCGAGGGCCGCGCGCAGCGGCGGATGGTCGTGCAGGCGCAGGTCGGCGGTGAACAGGACGACCGAGACGTTCATGATCGGGCTCCGGGGCGAAAGGGGGGACGAGGAACTGCTTCCGGGCGGCGGGGCGCGGGGATGCACCGTCCCGCGGGGAGATCGCGCGGGACCGCGCACGCCGGTTCAGGGCGCGGGCGCGGGCGCGGGCTTAGGGGTGTGCGCCTGCGCCTCGGCCGCCCGGGCGATGTTGCGGGCCATGCCGCCGAAGACGACCGTGTGGAAGGGCGCCACGCTCCACCAGTAGGCGTGGCCGAGCAGCCCGTGGGGATGGAACAGGGCGCGCTGGCGGAACCGGGTGCGGCCCTCGGGGTCCGTCCGCGCGTACAGCTCCAGCCAGGCCCGCCCCGGCAGCCGCATCTCCGCCCGCAGGCGCAGCAGCCGTCCGGGCTCGATCTCCTCGACCCGCCAGAAGTCCAGCGAGTCGCCCACCCGGAGCCGGGCGGCGTCCCGGCGTCCGCGGCGCAGCCCCACTCCGCCGACCAGCCGGTCGAGCCCGCCGCGGACCGTCCAGGCGAGCGGGAACGAGTACCAGCCGTTCTCGCCGCCGATGCCCTCGATCACCCGCCACAGGGCGGCGGGGGGCGCGTCGACGGCGAGTTCCCGGTCGTCGGTGTACAGGCTGCCGCCGGCCCAGCCGGGGTCGGTGGGCAGCGGATCGCTCGGGGCGCCCGGCACCGACGCGGACGACCAGCGGGTGGCGACCTGGGCGTCGCGGACCTTGCGCAGCGCGAGCCGGACCGCCTCGTCGAACCCGACCGGATGTCCCGGCGGGTCGGGCACGTACCGGGCGATGTCGTGCTCGTGGCAGACCACCTCGTGCCGCAGCGACTCGGTGAGCGGCCGGGCGATCGACGCGGGCACGGGCGTCACCAGGCCGACCCAGTGACTGGACAGACCGGGCGTGAGCATCGGGACGGACAGGATGAGGCGACGCGGCAGTTCGGCGACCGCGGCGTAGCGGAGCATCATCTCGCGGTACGTCAGCACCTCCGGGCCGCCGATGTCGAAGGCCCGGCTGACGTCGTCCGGCATGGCGGCGCTGCCGACGAGCGCGCGCAGCACGTCGCGCACCGCGACGGGCTGGATGCGGGTGTGCACCCAGCTCGGGGTGACCATCACCGGCAGGCGCTCGGTCAGATAGCGCAGCATCTCGAAGGAGGCCGAGCCGGAGCCGATGACGACCGCCGCCCGCAGGACGGTCGTCGGCGTCCCCGAGGCCAGCAGGATGCGGCCCACCTCGGCTCGCGAGCGCAGATGCGGCGAGAGCTCCCGTTCGGGCACCCCGGCCGGCGTGAGTCCGCCGAGGTAGACGACGCGACGGACGCCGGCGGCCCGGGCCTGTTCGCCGAAGACACGCGCCGCCCGGCGGTCGGTCTCCTCGAAGTCGTCGCCGGTGCCCAGGGCGTGGACCAGGTAGTAGGCGACCTCCACGCCCCGCATCGCCGCCGCGACCGACGCGGCGTCCGTGACGTCGCCGCGCACGGTCTCGGTCTCGCCCGCCCACGCATGGTCGCGCAGCCGGTCGGGGGAGCGGGCCAGACAGCGCACCCGGTGCCCGGCCGCGAGCAGCTCCGGCACCAGCCGCCCGCCGATGTATCCGGTCGCGCCGGTCACCAGGCTCAGCGGCCCCGTGCGGTCGCCCTGTGCGCTCATCAGTCCTCGGTCCTCCGCGTCGACGGTCCCCCGTTGATCGCTTCCACGCCGAGTGCCGTCATGGATGCGGGGACGCCGGTTTGTGCGCACGATCGAGTGAGACGTCGGCCGACCGCGGCCGACTACGCTGATCGCGTGGCCACAGCGAACGACCGGGAACGCCCGGCGGCGGCACGGGAGTCCGAGGCGTTCCCGCATCCAGCCGACCTGCACGCCTTCGCCGTCCAGCTGCGGCGGATGAACGGCGGGATCAACCGGCTGGTGCACGGGTTCGCGGGCGAACACGCCCTGCACGCCACCGACGTCCAGGCGCTCGCGGCGATCCTGGACGCCGAGGAGCCGATGACGCCGAAGCGGCTGCGCGAGCTCCTCGGACTGACCTCGGGCGCGGTCACCGCGTGCGTGGACCGGCTCGAGCGGGCCGGACACATCCGCCGGGTCCGGGAGAGCGCCGACCGCCGGGTGGTCCACCTGTACTACGCCTCGGACGCCAGGTCGGCGGCCCGCACCTATTTCCGTCCGCTGGCCGAGGCCACCGAGGCCGCCCGGGCCCGCTTCACGGCGGACGAGCTGTCGGTGGTGGTGCGCTTCCTCGCGGCCCTGAACGAGGAGCTCTCCGAAGCCGGGCCGCCGCCGGCGCGCTGACCGGCCCGGCGGGACCGTCCGCGCGCAGCGCCCGAGGCCACGCGCGGCTCGCGGTTCCGGAGGGGAACGCTAGGGAGTGTCCTGCGGCTCCTTCGGGCCGGCTGCCCGGGCGAGTGCGGTCAGGTCCGGGAGGAGTGCGGCCAGCCCCTTCAGCAGGGCGCCCATGTCCACGACGTCGGGCATCGGGTAGACGAAGCACACGCCGTCCTTGTGCATCGAGACCGCCGGCGCGGCGAACCTCATCAGGCGGTCGGGCAGATCGCCGGAGTAGAACCGCTCGACCGTCCCCGCCTGGTCGTTCTCGCTCATCGGCAGATACGGGAGGCCTTCGCAGCGCAGGTTGAGCTCCGCCGCGCTCCAGCTCCGCTCCAGCCGGAGGACGGGGCCGTCGCCGGGCACGTCGAAGCACACGACGAGCCAGTTCCGCACGTCCCTGTGCCCGACCGGCTCCCAGAGTCTGGTGACGCTGAGCGGGCGGCCGCCGAGCGAGCCGGTCACGGCGTTGCCGTTGCGGGTGCGCAACAGCCAGTGGAAGTGGCCGGAGAGCCGGATCCGATGCTGCTCCAGCGTGTCGGCCGCGACGCGGCTCCAGCCGGTGCGCTCGGCGAGGAGACGCATCGCCCGGTCCGCCTTGGCGGCCCGGCGGGCGGTACGGGCGGCGAGCGTTCCGCCCACGACGAACGGGGCGAGGAGGATGACCGAGACCATGATCCAGGGGAGCACCGAGTGCGACGTCCTTTCCGTCCGGCCGGGAAGTGCGCGGGCTGGCATCCTCGCCCGGGCGGGCCTGCCGGCACATCGGTGGATACACGTAGACGCCTACGCAGACGCCCGTCCGCCCGCACCGCATCCGCACACCCGGCTGCGACGGAAGCAGGGGTGCCGTCTACGATCGCCGACGACAACTAACTCGACCATTGAGATTGTTTATCATCGAGACACCTGTGGCCGCCGCGGACGCGGCCCCCGGAATCTGGAGAGCGATGCCCGCCACGTCCCGACGCGCCCGATGGCTCGTCCCCCTGCTGCTCGTCGGTGTCTGGCTCGGCATCGGGGGCGTCCTCGGCCCCTTCGCCGGACGGCTCGGCGAGGTCTCCACCAACGACCAGGCGGCGTTCCTGCCGCGCAGCGCCGAGTCGACCGAGGTGATCGCCGCCCAGCGGGCGTTCCGCCAGGACGAGACGCTCCCGGCGATCGTCGTCTGGACCGGCGCCGGCGGTTCGAGCCCGGCGGACCGGCGGGCGGCGGCCGACCGGGCGCTCGCCTCGCTGGCCGGCGCCCCGGAGGTGGCCGGAGAGGTCTCGCCCGCCCTGCTGTCACAGGACGGGAAGGCCCTCGAGGGCGTGGTGCCGCTGCGCCCCGACCTCGGAGACGGGCTCCCCGCCGCCCTCGACCAAGTCCGGGAGGCAGCCGAAGGCGTCCCCGGGACCACCGTCCGGCTGGCCGGCCCGGCCGCCGGTCAGGCCGACCTGGCGAACGCCTTCGCCGGCATCGACGGCCTGCTCCTCGGCGTGGCGCTGGCCACCGTGCTGGCCATCCTGCTGCTGGTGTACCGCAGCCTGCTGCTCCCGTTGGTGATCATCCTCGGGTCGGTCTTCGCGCTGGGCCTCGCGTGCGCGGTCGTCTACGCCCTCGCCGACCACGACGTCGTCCGCGTCGACGGCCAGGTGCAGGGCATCCTGTCGATCCTCGTGATCGGCGCGGCCACCGACTACTCCCTGCTGTTCACCGCCCGCTACCGGGAGGAACTCGCCGCGGGCGCGGACCGCCTCACTGCCGGACGCGCCGCGCTGCGGCAGTCCTGGGGCGCCGTCACGGCCAGCGCCGCGACCGTCGCGCTTGGCCTGCTCGCCCTGTTGCTCAGCGACCTGACCAACAACCGGGCCCTCGGGCCGGTCGGCGCGATCGGCATCGGCTGCGCCGCCCTCGCCTCGCTCACCTTCGTGCCCGCCGTCCTCGTCCTCCTCGGACGAGCCGCGTACTGGCCCGCGAAGCCCGCCCCGGCCGAGGGGCGCGGCGCGGGCGCCGGGATCTGGCACCGCGTCGCCGCACTCGTCGACCGGACGCCGCGCCGCGTCTGGGCGGTGACCCTCGCCCTGCTGCTGGCCGGCGCCGCCTTCGCGCCGACGCTGAGCTCGAAGGGCGTCCCCCTCGACGAGACCTTCGTGGACGACGCTCCCTCGGTCGCCGCGCAGCAGACGCTGAGCAGGCACTTCCCCGGCGGCTCGGGCAACCCGGCCGTCGTCGTGGCCGACGCCGACCGGCTGACACAGGTGCTCGCCGCGGCCCGCGGCACCGACGGCGTCGCCTCGGCGGCCGGGGTGAGCGCCTCCGGACGCCCCGGCGGGGCGCCACTGGTGGTCGACGGCCGCGTCCGCGTCGACGTCACCCTCGCCTCGCCGGCGGACAGCGACGCGGCCAAGCGGACCGTGGTGCGGCTGCGCACCTCCCTGCACGCGGTGCCCGGCGCGAACGCCCTCGTCGGCGGCTACACCGCCCAGCAGTACGACACCCGGCGCACCGCCGAACGCGACCGGACCCTCATCGTCCCCGTCGTACTGGCCGTCATCCTGCTCATCCTCACACTGCTGCTGCGCTCCCTGCTGCTGCCCGCGCTGCTCGTGGCCACCGTCGCGCTCAACTTCGCGGCCACTCTGGGGGTCTCGGCCCTGGTGTTCCGGCACGTCCTCGGCTTCGGCGGAACCGACCCCTCCGTACCGCTGTACGGCTTCGTCTTCCTGGTGGCGCTGGGCGTCGACTACAACATCTTCCTGATGTCCCGGGTCCGCGAGGAGTCGCTGCGTCACGGGGTGCGCGAGGGTGTGCTGCGGGGGCTGGTCACCACCGGCGGGGTGATCACCTCGGCGGGTGTGGTGCTCGCCGCGACCTTCGCCGCCCTCGGGGTCATCCCGCTGGCCTTCCTGGTCCAGATCGCCTTCATCGTGGCCTTCGGCGTCCTCCTCGACACCCTCGTCGTCAGGTCGCTGCTGGTCCCCGCGCTCGTCCGGGACATCGGGGCCCGGGCCTGGTGGCCGGGCGGGCTGAGCCGCACCCGCGAGCCCGTCGAGGAGGACCGTCTCGCGCGCGTGTGAACATGCCCGCCCGGATCGCGGGAAGCCGATCCCCGCACGAGTCGTCGGTCTCGGCGGTGTCCGTTCTCGCAGTGGAGGTGTCTGCCGCTATGCGCGCGAAGGTGTTGGAGAGGTTCCCCGCGGGAGCGCCGCGCGGATCGTGGCCCGCGGAGGAGTACGCGGCCCGCCGACGGGCCGAGGGCGAGCCCGCGACCGTGGTCATGGATCTGAAGTCGGACGCGTTCCTCGTCGTGGTCCCGGGCTCGGACGAGGACTGACCGGGCCGGGCGCAGCGACGGACCGCGTTGTGCGCGCACGGGCCCTTCAGGCCGTCAGAGCGGCCAGCTGGGCCCGGCGCGACTCCCGGGTCTGGGCCTGCACCATGAGGAACAGGGCCTCGCGCGCGAGGCGTTGGGCGCGGTTCGCCAGCAGCATGGAGCGGCCGCCGCCCGCGACGACGGCCGCCGTGGTCGCCGTCTGCAGCACCGTGAAGGCCTGCGTCCGCAGGGCCAGCCGTTCCCCGAGGCGCTCGTCGGGCGCCGCGTCGTCGGCGAGGGCGTAGGCCTGACGGCGGGTCTCGTCGAGACGGCTGCGCAGCGGGGCCGCCGTCTCCTCGTCCAGCAGCGCCAGGGCCGCCCGTGTGACGCCGAAGACCGCGGGATTGACGTTGACCGTCTTGCGGCGGTCGGTCGCCGACCAGAGGTCGTGCGGGGTGCGCACGACGACCGCCTCCGCAGGGACCCACAGGCCGTCCAGCTCCAGGGAGACCGTTCGGGCGGCCGTCAGGGCGGCCAGCCGCAGTGGGGCCGAGGCCCGCAGGCCCGGCTGTTCGCACGCCTCGGTGAACGCGAACAGGGCCTCGCCCGCCTCCGTCACCCCGGCCAGCAGCATGACGTCGTTCAGGCCCCAGCCCGTGTACCAGGGCACCGTCCCGTCGAAGCGCCAGCCGCCCCGTTCCCGGGCGGCCCGCACCGGCGTGCGCGGGTACGCCCGCAGGTGGGCGTAGGCCACACCGGACAGCAGCTCGCCCGTGATCAGCCGGGGCAGCAGACGCCGGCGCTGCGGACCGTCGCTCCCGGCCAGCGCCAGCACCGGCGTGTGGTGCTGGGCCTGCACGAACCAGGTCGAGCAGCAGGCCCCGGCGAGGATCTCCGTCGTCTCCCGCACCACCGACGCCGGCGCCCCGGCGCCGCCGTACTCCGTCGGCGCGTTCACGCCGAGCAGACCCGAGCGGCCGATCTCGGTGAGATGGCTCCTCGGGACCTCGCCCTGGTCGACCCGCTCGGCGTGCGGGGCCAGCAGGTCGTCGGCGAGGCGGCGGGCGCGGGCGACGAGCGGGTGCGGTGCGGTCATGGGCGGAATTCTTTCGCGGATCGCGGCGCGGGTGTCGATCCGGGGCGGGGTCGTTCGTGTAGGAGGTGAGACGACGGCACGATGCCAAGGAGGACGTCATGAAGCACTACCTGCTCAGCGTGGTTCAGCCGGCCGGCGGTGAGCCCCCCGCCGCCGACGAGCTGGCCGAGATCATGAGCCGGGTGCAGGCCTACAACGACGAGCTGCGCGCCGCCGGGGCATGGGTCTTCGCCGGGGGTCTGCACGGCCCGGAGACGGCCACCGTGCTGCGGCCCGAGAACGGTGACGTGCTCATCACCGACGGGCCGTACGCCGAGGGCAAGGAGTACCTCGGCGGGCTCTGCCTGATCACGGCCGCCGACCTGGACGAGGCCCTGGAGTGGGGGCGGAAGGCCGCGCTCGCCACCACGCTGCCGATCGAGGTCCGCCCCTTCGTGGACAGTCACTGACCGATGCCGGACGCCACGGACGTCGAGGCCGTCTTCCGCGCGGAGTACGGCCGGGCCGTCGCCGTCCTCGTCCGCTTCCTGGGCGACATCGACCTCGCCGAGGAGGCGGTCCAGGACGCCTTCGCCACGGCCGTGCACCGCTGGCCGGAGACCGGGGCGCCGCCCGCCCCGGCCGGCTGGATCATCACCACCGCCCGCAACAGGGCCGTCGACCGGCTGCGCCGGGAGTCCACCCGGGACGCCCGTCAGGCCGAGGCGGCCCTGCTGCACACCGCCGACCCGCCCGTGGAGGAGGGCCCCGTGCGCGACGACCGGCTCCGGCTGATCTTCACCTGCTGCCACCCCGCGCTGGCCCCGCAGGCACAGGTCGCCCTGACCCTGCGGCTCCTCGGCGGGCTCACCACCGCCCAGATCGCCCGTGCCTTCCTCGTCCCCGAACCGACCATGGCCCAGCGGCTGGTCCGCGCCAAGGCGAAGATCCGGGACGCGCACATCCCGTACCGCGTACCGCGCGACGCGGATCTGCCCGACCGGCTGCGCGGCGTCCTCGCCGTCGTCTACCTGGTCTTCAACCAGGGGTACGAGGGCGAGGCGGGCCTGTGCGCGGAGGCGGTGCGGCTCGGCAGACTCCTCGTCGAGCTGATGCCGGACGAACCGGAGGCCGTCGGCCTGCTGGCGCTGATGCTGCTGGTCGAGTCCCGCCGGGCCGCCCGCGTGGACGCCGACGGCACGCTCGTGCCGCTGCCCGAGCAGGACCGCGACCGGTGGGACCGCGCACTGGTCGCCGAGGGCCAGGCGCTGGTCCGCAGCTGTCTGCGCCGCGACCGGCCCGGGCCGTACCAGATCCAGGCCGCCGTCCAGGCCGTCCACAGCGACGCGCCGGCCGCCCACGCCACCGACTGGGGGCAGATCCTGCGCCTGTACGACCAGTTGACGGCCCTCGCCCCGAGCCCGGTCGTGGCCCTGAACCGGGCGGTCGCCGTGGCCGAGACACAGGGTCCGCGTCCGGCCCTCGACCTCGTGGACGCGCTGGACCTGCACGGCTACCGCGTCTGGCACGCTGTCCGCGCCGATCTGCTGCGCCGGCTGGACCGCACGGCCGAGGCCGCGCGGGCCTACCGGGCGGCCCTCGCGCTGAGCGAGAGCCCGGCGGAGCGTGCCTTCCTCGAACGGCGGCTGCGCGAGCTCACCCACTGATGCGGTCCGGCACCGCGACCCGGCTCGTCGTTCCGGCAGGGCCGGCAGGGCCGGCAGGGCCGGCAGGGCCGGCGGGGTGGGCGGCGGGGCCGCGACGGGCCCCGGGACGGGTCGGTGGAACGAAGAGGCGGGACGCTCCAGGGCTCGCCGCGAACGAAGCGCGCGAGGTCGTGTTTTGCGGGAATGCATTTCGGCTGCAGAATGGTTGGCATATACATCGAGCTGACCGCTCGTCCGACGACCCAGGGCCGCAAGGCCCGCGCACCCCAGCGAGGCACGATGACCACCGCCGCCACCCCCGAGCAGCCCGCCGACGTCGTGGCCCGGCTGCGCGCCGCCTTCCGCACCGGCCGCACCAAGCCGGTGGCGTGGCGCACGGACCAGTTGCGTCGCCTGCGCCGGCTGCTCACGGACCAGGGAGCGGAGCTGGCCGCCGCGCTCCACGCCGACCTGGGCAAGAGCTCCACCGAGGCCTACCGCACCGAGATCGACTTCACGGTCCGGGAGATCGACCACACCCTCGAGCACCTCGACGGCTGGCTGCGCCCCGAGCCGGCCCCGGTCCCCGCCCACCTGGGCGCCGACGCGCGCGCCTGGACGCAGTACGACCCGCTCGGCGTCGTCCTCGTCATCGCCCCGTGGAACTACCCCGCCCAGCTCCTGCTCGCCCCGCTGGTCGGCGCCCTCGCCGCCGGCAACGCGGTGGTCGTCAAGCCCAGCGAGCTCGCGCCCGCCACCTCCGCCGCCCTGGCCCGCCTGCTGCCGGCACACCTCGACGCCGAGGCAATCGCCGTCGTCGAAGGCGGCGTCCCGGAGACCACCGCCCTGCTGGCCGAGCGGTTCGACCACATCTTCTACACCGGCAACGGCGCCGTCGGCCGCGTCGTGCTGCGCGCCGCCGCCGAGCACCTCACCCCGGTCACCCTCGAACTCGGCGGCAAGTCACCGGCGTTCGTCGACCGTGACGCCGATCTCGCCGTCGTCGCCGACCGCCTGGCCCGCGGCAAGTTCCTCAACGCCGGCCAGACCTGCGTCGCCCCCGACTACGTCCTCACCGACCCGGAGACGGCCGCCGCCCTGGAGCCGCTGCTGGCGCGGGCGGTCGAGACCGTCTACGGCGCCGACCCGCAGACCTCCGCCGAGTACGGCCGCATCGTCAACGAACGCCACTTCGACCGGCTCGCCGGTCTGCTGGACTCCGGCCGCGTCGTGGTCGGCGGCGGCAAGGACCGCGCCGACAAGTACCTTGCGCCGACCGTGCTCGCCGACGTCGACCCGAAGTCGCCCGTCATGCAGGAGGAGATCTTCGGCCCGATCCTGCCGATCGTCACCGTCGACGGCCTGGACGCGGCGATCGGCTTCATCAACGACCGCGACAAGCCCCTCGCCCTCTACGTCTTCACCGACTCCGAGGACACCCGCGGCCGGATCGCAGCCGAGACCTCCTCCGGCGGCCTCGGCCACGGTCTGCCGCTGGCCCATCTCACCGTCTCCGACCTGCCGTTCGGCGGGGTGGGCGCGAGCGGCATGGGCAGCTACCACGGGCGCTACTCCATCGAGACGTTCAGCCACCGCAAGGCCGTGCTGGAGAAGCCCCTGCACTGAGCGGCCGGCCCCTGACGGCCCGCCACCGGGGCCGGCCCGTCACCGGCCGCCGACGTGGTCGAACGGGCCCGGACGGCCCGTCACTTGGCGGCGAGGGGTGACGCGGCCCGTTCGGGCGGACGACGGGCCGGGGCAACGCCGCGCCGGGGCCCCGCCGGGCGTGCGAGACTGCGCGGATGACCATCGGAGCGATCACCGCGGAAGCCGCGGGCAGTTGGAACATCGGCGGCATCGCGGTCCGCCGCGTCGGGTTCGGCGCGATGCGGCTGACCGGCAGCGCCGCCTTCCACCTCGGCACGCCGAGCGACCGCACACGTTCGATCGCCGTGCTGCGCAGGGCGATCGAGCTCGGCGTCGACCACATCGACACCGCGGCCTTCTACTTCTCCGCGCTGCGCTCCGCCAACGAACTCATCAACAGCGCGCTCTCCCCCTACCCGGAGGGGCTGCTCATCGCCACGAAGGTCGGCCCGTTCCGCGACTACCGGGGCGAGTGGGGCACGTCGGCCCGGCCCGAGGACCTGCGCGCCCACGTCGAGGAGAACCTGCGTCAACTCGGCCGCGACCACCTCGACCTCGTCTACCTGCGCCGGACGGGGCAGGAGTCGATCGCCGAACACTTCGGCGTCCTGGCCGAGTTGCGCGAGGCCGGTCTGATCCGTCACCTCGGCCTGTCCGCCGTGCGGCCCCGGCACCTCGCCGAGGCCCAGGCCGTGGCCCCGGTGGTGAGCGTGCAGAACCGGTTCGGGCTCGGCGACCACAATCCCGAGAACGAGGAGCTCATGCGGCTCTGCGGCGAACAGGGCATCGCCTTCGTCCCGTTCTTCGCCATCGCCGGCGACGCGGGCCCCGGGGGCGGGACCGCCGCCCACGACGACGAGGTGCTCGCCGTCGCCCGGGCGCACGGCGTGACGCCGGCGCAGGTCCGGCTCGCCTGGACCCTCAGCCGCGGCCCGCACGTCCTCGCCATCCCGGGCACGGGCAACCCCGACCACCTCGCCGAGAACGTGGCTGCGGGGGCTCTGCGCCTCGCCCCGGAGGAGCTGGACCGCCTGGACGCGGCGCACCGCAGGGCCGGCGGGACGCCCTCCGCCTGACCCTTGCCGCCGCTGCCCGGGCGGCTGTGACCCGCTGCTGCCTCCGCCTCTCTCGCCGCTCCGGTCTCCGCCGGGCGGCCTGCGCCTGACCCCGCCTGCGCCTGACCCCGCCGCTGCCCGGGCGGCTGTGACC